>CAMEWU010000063.1 GCA_945946715.1 uncultured Clostridium sp.
ATCTGTAATGATATACTTATTCATTTTGTTAGGAATTACAGTAAAAGAAGTCATTGTGCAAATGAATCAAAAGGTAAATCGTGTGGAGGAAGAATATTCCGGACAGCGTGCAGTAGCGGTTACTATGATGAATCCCAATTTCCTGTTTTCCTGTTTGAATTCATTATTGGCCATGACCAAAACCGGTTCAAGAAACTCTGCGAAATTTGTATTTGCTTTTTCCAAATATCTTCGCTATAATTTTGATTCAGTCCGAGAAGATAAATTGGTATCTTTTCAGGAAGAATTAGGACATATATCTTCATATCTGGAATTACAGCAGATGCGGATGCCGGAGCTACAGATATTAATTGAAGATAAATTCCATGATTTTTCGGTTCCATCCCGTTCTGTAGAAGCTATTGTTGAGAATGCAGTGAAGTATGGTATTGGAAAAAATGAGAATCATGGACAGGTCATTGTCCGCAGTTACGAACGTCGGGATTCCTATGCAATCCAAATTGTTGATGATGGTATTGGGTTTGATACCGATTTGTTGTATCGAAAAGACACCCCAACTAGTATGAAAACAATTCGTGACCGTCTGGAACAGCAGATAGGAGCTGTATTGGAAGTGAATAGCAGACCGCAAAAAGGAACCATTGTTACAGTAAAGATTCCTAAAAACAAGAAATGAGATACACTGTAAATCAAAAGGAAAGGATCCTATACACATGGATGAACGAATCAGTTTTACAGAACAAATAAGAATAGCATTAAGCAAACCGTTGTGGTATAAATCATTATTTCAACAGTCATTGACAAAGCATATATGCTATTTTGTTATTTTAATTGCGTTAATTACAGTCATACAATATGTAATACCAATTACTGCATATATTCAAAGCTTTGGCGGATTGAGAAATCTATTGTTGGAAGGCATTCCTACTTTTTCTCTGGAGAATGGGGAATTGACAGTAGATAAACAGTTGGATATTGAAAAAGCTGGTGCCCGGATAGTGATTGATACAACAGTGGAAGCATATACACAGGAAGATGCTGAAAAGGCAGTCGGTGAGATGAAAGACAGTCTTCCAATTGTCTATATGATTAGTAAGACGAATGTTGTATGCAATCAGGCATATATGCCTATGAATTTATCTGATATGGGAGACATCACATTTAATAATCAGATGCTTTATCAGATTGCGCCGGTATATCTGGTTATCTTTTGTATATTAGCATTCTTTTATAATGTGGTAGCATATTTGGTTAGTGCATTGTTCTTTGCACTGTTTGGAGCGTTGATGAGTAAAGCATTGAATCTGAAATTAAAATTTGGTCAGATTTATTTGATTGCACTTTATGCCAAATCTGTTGAAATTTTATTAGAATCCGTACTGCAAGTGGTAGGTTTTTCTATTCTGTATTATATCGGAAGTATTGTAGGTATCTTTATTACCTGTAATTACATGACACGGGGAATGAGTTCCCTATTAATTCCTACAGTACCGGGAGGAGACAGAGAGAATAAACCTTCTTCATTCTTTTAATTGTTTAGCATGTTGTGGTTAGAATCTATGACTGATGATTGTTTGTTTCGTGCAGCACTAAGTATGATTTCCGGATTGGATGTGGACATCTGGCTGTTATGAAACAGAGGGTCTTCTGTAACATCCAGAAGAAACCAGTCCGGCATACAATAAGAGAGAGCTGTTTCTTCGCTGGGAAATTCAACTTCAGCCAGATATAAACCCTCAAATACACCGTGAAAGATGTCCAATTCAATGGTATAGCCGGATGCATCCGGAATCCGATAACGGGTTTTGGTAATTAAATTGCCATCGCACTTTGGTTTTAGGTGTTCATAGGCTTCTTTTGATAAAGGAACTTCGATTTCCTGTCGGCTCATCAGACCGGCAGACTTATAGGTAAATATATATTGGTCGTCTTTTCGACGGATTCTAAGAACAGG
This sequence comes from uncultured Clostridium sp., assembly GCA_945946715.1. Lineage (GTDB taxonomy): Bacteria > Bacillota > Clostridia > Lachnospirales > Lachnospiraceae > CAG-632. The sequence continues at coordinate 1,955 of CAMEWU010000063.1, forward strand.
GGTGGTATTCAAGTATCCCTGTTCAATTTCTTCGTTTGAATAATGTTCTAATTTTTCTGGTAAGTGTTTAATGAGAAATTTACGTTCTATTTCCATGGATGCTGTACCTCTGTCCTTTCAATCAGTCCGATTCTATATCATTGTAAGAAAATCTACTACTTTTCGTAAGTCTTTCAACTTGACTTTTTTTCATATTCTGATTATAAACATAGTAGAGGCTTTAATCAAGGCGAAACTGTAAGGTTGCAAAAGAGAACTGGCGATTAGAAAGATAGAAAGAATACAGAGGTGTCAGAAATGGTATACTTATTTATGGCAGATGGATTTGAAGAGGTAGAAGGTTTGACTGTTGTAGATATTCTCCGACGGGCAGGTGTAGAGATTCAGACTGTTTCTATTATGGGAAGACAACAGGTACTAAGCTCACATAATGTTAAGATTATGGCAGATATTTTGTTTGAAGAGATCAATAAACCGGCAGAAATGTTGATTTTGCCAGGGGGAATTCCTGGGACGCCTAATTTGAATGCGCATGAGGGTCTGGATCAATTGATTCGGGAGAGTGCAAATCAGAATGTATATTTGGCTGCTATTTGTGCAGCACCAACGGTATATGGAAAAAAGGGTCTGCTGCAAGGAAAGAAAGCAACCTGTTATCCGGGCATGGAAAAGGATTTATTAGGAGCAGAGGTATTGTATAATCCTGTAGTTGTAGATGGTAATTTCATTACCAGCCGGGGACTGGGAACTGCTATTGATTTTGGATTAAAACTGGTAGAGATACTGAAAGATAAGTCATTGGCAGATTCTATCGCAGAAAAGATAGTGTACACGAGATAAGGCATTTGTAGAGGAATGGAGAGATATCAGAGATGTTAGAAAAGCTGTTTTTTTATGAATTTATGGGAATTGATTTTTACCATACAGCATATTCTTTCTTTTTTTATGGTTGTGCCTGTTGGTTAATGGAATGTGTGTTTGAGTCATTGCGTCAGAAAAAACTGGTGTATGACCGGGGGTTTAATAAAGGACCTATCTGTACGATATATGGAGTAGCTTTTTTATTTGTTTACTTTGTAATGAAGCCACTGGATGGTAGATGGGTTTTATTGTATTTTGTTGGAATGCTGTATGCAACCGTATTAGAATATGTAACCGCAGTGCTATTGGATAAGTTATTTCACCAAAAGCTTTGGGATTATACAGGAATGCCTTGTAGCTTTCAGGGAAGAATTAATTTGTTTATTTCATTGGCATGGGGTGCTTTGGTAGTATTGATGTTTGCTGTTTTCCAGCCGATCGTTATACATTTAATTGATTTGATACCGAGATCCATTGGATATCCATTGATTCATGTTTTAATCTGGATTTACTTTATTGATTTAGGATTCAGTTTTGCATCCAGAAGCAGGTTTGGTAAGAATATGAAGGAAAAGTTTGATAGTAAAAAAGAAGAAATTATGATAAGAGTCCGGGGAGGACGTGAATAAATAACAGAATGGAAATGATTAAAATTTCTGTCCGGAATCTGGTAGAGTTTATTCTTCGGGAAGGTGATATTGATAACCGGAGAGAACAGGTATCTGACAAAGATGCAATGGAGGCCGGAAGCCGGATTCATCGGAAAATTCAAAAAAGTATGGGGTCGTTTTATCGAAGTGAAGTGCCACTGGCGATTGATTTGCCAATGGCACATTTTGTCTTGCGCATAGAAGGACGGGCAGATGGCATTCTGGAACGGAATGGAGAGACTATCATAGATGAAATTAAAGGAGTCTACAAAAAGGTAGAAGAGATGGAAATGCCGGTTTATGTACATAAGGCACAGGCAATGGTATATGCCTATATCTATGCAAAAGAACGACATTTAGAGCAGATTGGTGTTCAGATGACTTATTGCAATCTGGAAACAGAAGTTATCCGCCAATTTCGAGATGATTTTTCATGGAAAGAGCTGGAGCAGTGGTTTGAAAATCTGATTGCCGACTATATGAAGTGGGCAGAATATGTTTATTTCCATAAACAACAGAGGCAAGACTCTGTTCCGAATGTAGAATTTCCATTTGAGTATCGCAAGGGACAGAGAGATATGGTGGTATCTGTGTATTCGGCAATTCGTAATGGCAATCCTTTATTTGTCCAGGCTCCTACCGGTATTGGAAAGACATTGGCAACGATTTTTCCTGCTGTTCAGGCAATGGGACAGGGAATGGGAGATAAAATATTCTATCTGACTGCGAAAACGATTACCAGAACAGTCGCTGTAGATGGATTTGAAAAACTGAGAGAACAGGGTTTATTTTTTTCTTCTGTGGTAATTACGGCAAAGGAAAAGATTTGTATGCAGGATGCCTGTAATTGTAATCCGGAGGAGTGTCCATATGCAAAAGGTCACTATGACCGGATTAATTCAGCAGTTTATGATTGCATTACACAGGAAACGAATATTACCAGAGAAGTGATTTTAGAATATGCAGAGAAGTATCAGGTTTGTCCCTTTGAGTTTTCTTTGGATGTAAGTTTGTGGGTGGATGGAATCATTTGTGATTATAATTATGTATTTGATCCTCGGGTAAATCTGAAACGGTATTTTGGACAGGGTGTAAAGGGAGATTACATCTTTCTTGTAGATGAAGCACATAATCTGTATGAAAGAGCCAGCAGTATGTATAGTGCAGAATTGTATAAAGAAGATTTTTTGGAAATCAGGAAGCTTGTGAAACCATATAGTGCTAAGCTGGCAAAAAAACTGGAGAACTGCAATAAGTCATTGCTGGAGTTGAAAAAAGAGTGTCATTCTTATCAGGTACTGGATTCAATTCAAGCATTTGTTTTAAAATTAGTATCTGCAGTTGGTGAATATGAAGTGTTTTTGGAAGAGCATCATGGAATTCCGGAAGAAAAACGGATTTTGGAATTCTATTTTCAGTTATATCAGTTTTTAAATATTTATGAACGGGTAGATGAGCATTATGTAGTATATTGTGAACAAGTGCAGGCATCATCATTTAAAATCAAATTATATTGTGTAGATACATCAGCTAATTTAAGGGAGTGTCTGGAGAAAGGAAGAGCAACCATATTTTTCTCTGCTACCATGCTTCCTATCCGGTACTATAAGAGTCTGCTTAGTAAAGAAGAGGATTATGCCATTTATATTCCTTCACCTTTTGAAAAAGAACACATGGGGTTGATGGTTGGAAAGGATGTCAGCAGCCGTTATACACGGCGTGGTCCTATGGAGTATCAGCGGATTTATCAATATATTGAAGCATTTGTTTCTGCCAAAAAGGGAAATTATATGGTATTTTTCCCATCTTATAAAATGTTAGAAGAAGTATATACGATTGCAATGGAACATGGGTTGCAGGAGCGTACAACTGTGATTTGTCAGAATCCAAACATGAAGGAAGAAGAACGGGAACAGTTTTTACAGGCATTTAATGGAGAGCAGGTATTGGGCTTTTGTACATTGGGTGGTATTTTTTCAGAAGGAATTGATTTGACAGGGGAAAAGCTGATAGGAGTTATTATTGTGGGAACCGGTCTTCCTATGGTCTGCAATGAGAGAGAGATTTTGAAACAATACTTTGACAATCGGGAAGGACAAGGCTTTGAATATGCATATTTGTATCCTGGAATGAATAAGGTGCTTCAGGCAGCGGGCAGAGTGATTCGAACCGATACAGATCAGGGAATCATCCTTCTTTTAGATGAACGGTTTTTAAATCATGGAAATAGAAAACTGTTTCCACGGGAATGGGAAGATTATCAGATAGTAACCGTAGATTGTATACAGGAAGCCGGGGAAATGTTTTGGAAGAAATTTTCCTTGGTAGAACACAAGTAGTGTGGTACAATATGACCTGAGGAGGGACCCACCGTAGGTGGGAGGAGCCCTGAGGTCGGAGAGACAGAAAAATCCTGAGGTCGGAAGGGGGATACTGAATGAGAAAATTATATGTAAGTGATCTGGATGGAACATTATTAAATCAGAGAGGTGATATCTCAGTAAAAACTGCTGAGATGTTGAATACCTGCATAGAAGAAGGCGTTTCGTTTACCATTAATACTGCCAGAACACCGGCAACTGTTTTCCCAATTATGAAATCCGTTCATTTGAATTTGCCATTTGCAATGATGAATGGTGTTTTAATTTATAATCCGGTTCAGCAGGAATACATGAAGGTTCATCATATTTCCCAGGAAACAGCGATGGTCGTTTTGGGGATTATTAAGCTTCATAAGCTGCAGTGCTTTATGTATACATTGGAGCAGGGGAAGCTGTGTACGTATTATGACAGTGTTGAATCCCGTTCGTTAAATAAATTTCGAAATGAACGTATCATGAAATACGATAAGGTGTTTACGGAAGTAGACGATTTAAGCATTTGTGCTAATAGGGGAGTGATTTACTTCTGTCTGCGGGAACGCAGGGAGTTATTAGAGGGGCTATACCGGGATTTGCAGGCCGTCAGAGGAGCTCATGCTGTTTTTTATGAAGACGTATATAACGAAGAATGGATGTATCTGGAAATATATAGTGATAAAGCATCAAAATCAATGGCCATGAATACAATTAAGGAATGGGGACAGTTTGATTATATAACAGGATTTGGTGATAGTGCCAATGACAAGGAGATGTTTCAGGTATGTGATGAAACATATGCCGTATCAAATGCCACACCGGAGATTCAGGATATGGCAAATGGAATTATACCAAGTAATGAGGATGATGGTGTACCACGTTTTTTATATAAGGCATTACGAGATTCCAAAACAGGAATATAAAGGAGAGGCAGAATGGAAAATATTACAGTTCGGGATTTGGTAGAGGCAACAAATGGTACTTTGCTTTGTGGTGATGAACATACGGTGGTTTCAGACATTTGTATTGATTCTAAGTCTGTTAAGGAAGGGGATATCTTTGTTCCGATTATAGGAGAACGAGTAGATGCTCATCGATTTATTGAACAGGCATTAGAAATTGCGGCAGCAACTCTGACTTCAGAACATTTTGCAGTATCTGCGTCGAAACCATACATAAAAGTAAAGGATACAGGAAAGGCGTTACAGGATATAGCTGCTTATGTGCGAAGACGGTTACAGATTCCTATAGTGGCTGTAACAGGAAGTGTTGGTAAAACCACAACCCGGAACATGATTGCAACAGCCTTAAGAAGTCAGAAGCAGGTATTTGAAACACAAAAGAATTTTAATAGCCAGATTGGCGTTCCGATTATGCTGACCAGAATCAGCAGTGCAGATGAAATTGCTGTTTTGGAATGTGGGATGAGTGAAGAAGGTCAGATTCATATACTGTCAGATTTGGTAAAGCCAAAGTATGCAGTGGTTAGTACGATAGGGGTTGCACATATCGAACAGTTAAAGACACAGGAAAACATTCGTAAAGAAAAGCTGTCTATTATAGATGGCATGTCACCGGATGGCGTTTTATTCTTAAATGGTAATGATAAAATGCTGGCAGAGGTAAAAGATAGTCTGACTTGTAATATTTGTTATTATGGAACAGAAGAGTGGTGTGATTATCGGGCAGAAAATATCCAGTTTGATAAAGGCAGAAGTTACTTTGACTGTGTACATGGTGATGAGCGGGTGGCAGTAGAATTAAGTGTATTAGGACAGCATAATGTACTAAATTGTGTAGCTGCTTTGGCAGTTGCAGATACCTGTGGCATTCCTATGGATGTGGCTGCTGGAACATTTGCATATTTTCATGGACTACGTCAGACAATTATTCAGTTGGAAAATCGTTTTACGATTTTGGATGACACCTATAATGCCAGCCCGGATTCCATGAAGGCAAGTCTGGATGTGCTTTGTCACATTGAGACGGAGAGCAAAAGGGTTGCAGTATTAGGTGACATGTTTGAATTAGGAGAGGACTCTCAGCAATATCATTATGAAGTTGGAATGTATATATCGGAGCTTCCAATTGATGAGCTGGTAGTCGTTGGTGAACAAGCAAAGTTCATTAGTCAGGCAGTCAGAGAACATAACAGTGCTATAAGAATATGCGAAATGTCAGATAATGAAGAAGCGGTTATGTATCTTCTCGGGATATTAATGCCGGAAGATGTAGTATTAGTAAAAGGTTCCAATGGAATGCATATGAATGAAATTGTACAAATGTTACAGCAATAATGCATTGACAAATTTCATCATATTTGATATTATCAAATAGAAAACAGTAATGATTACTATTTTCTGATATATAAATAAACAGCAAAGGAGAATAAAAAATGAAATTTGTATGTTCCGTATGTGGTTATGTTTACGAAGGAGATCAGGCACCTGCACAGTGCCCACAGTGTAAAGCACCTGCAGAAAAGTTTGTTGCACAGAGTGGAGAAATGAGCTGGGCATCAGAGCATGTTGTTGGTGTAGCACAGGGAGTAAGTCAGGATATTATTGATGATTTAAGAGCTAACTTTAATGGAGAGTGTACCGAGGTTGGTATGTATCTGGCTATGGCAAGAGTTGCTCATCGGGAAGGATATCCGGAAATTGGTATGTATTACGAGAAGGCGGCTTATGAAGAAGCTGAGCATGCTGCAAAGTTTGCTGAATTATTAGGTGAAGTAGTGACAGATAGCACTAAGAAGAATCTGGAATTGAGAGTAGAAGCAGAGAATGGTGCAACTGCAGGTAAGACAGATTTAGCAAAGAGAGCAAAGGCTGCAAACCTTGATGCAATCCATGATACCGTTCATGAGATGGCACGCGACGAGGCTAGACATGGCAAAGCATTTAAAGGTCTGTTGGATAGATACTTTGGCTAATTAAGCATTCCCATTTTGGAATACTTAGAATAATAATCTAAAAGAAAGGGGAAATGATTATGCAGAAGTATTTTTGTAATCCATGTGGTTATACCTATGATCCGGAAAAAGGAGATCCTGAACATGGCATAGCTCCAGGTACCGCTTTTGAAGATATACCAGATGATTGGGTATGCCCGATTTGCGGTGTTAGCAAGAGTATGTTCCAGGTTTGTATTGAAAACTAGGAAGATATAGCGAAGAAAGAGAGTAGATAAGGAATGAAACTTGTCTACCCTCTTTTTTATTGTAATGATTATTGGAACTTCAAATGAGGGATGAATATGGCACAAATTAATGTAACAAATCTTACTTTTTCTTATGAAGGAAGTTTTGATGATATTTTTGAAGATGTTTCCTTTTCTATTGATACTGATTGGAAATTGGGCTTGATTGGACGAAATGGAAAAGGAAAAACCACCTTTTTGAATCTTTTGCTGGGAAAATATAACTATAAAGGTACGATTGGTACCTCTACAGTATTTGATTATTTTCCCTATCATATTTCCCAAGAACAAATGCTTCTGCCGGCAGCGGAATTCGTAGATGTTCTTAAGGATCAATGCCAGCTATGGCGCGTAATATGTGAACTGGAACAATTATGTGAAAGTACAGAAATTCTCTTTCGACCATTTCAGGAATTAAGTCCGGGAGAACGTACTAAGATTCTGCTGTCTGTTTTGTTTTCAGGAGAAAATGACTTTTTGCTGATTGATGAACCAACCAATCATCTGGATGAAAAATCCAGAGAACAAGTGAAAGAATATTTATCGTGTAAGAAAGGGTTTGTTTTGGTTTCTCATGATCGGGATTTATTGGACGCCTGTGTAGATCATGTTTTGGTATTAAACAGACAGACGATAGAAGTTCAAAATGGAAATTTTTCAAGCTGGTGGGAAAACAAGGAACGAAAAGATCAGTTTGCAAAGTCGGAAAATGAAAAGCATCTCAGGGAAATAGGAAAGTTGAAGCAGGCAGCAACGCGTACTTCCCAGTGGGCAGATAAAAGTGAAAATACAAAGATAGGATTCGACCCAATTAAGGAACATGATAGATTCCTTGATACAAGAGCATATATTGGTGCGAAAACAAAGAAGATGCAAAGCCGGGTAAAACAGATAGAAAAACGTATTAATCGGGAAATTGAAGAAAAAGAAGGACTTTTAGCTGATTTGGAACAACCGATTGATTTAAAAATTATGCCTCTTATACATCATAAAGATGTGCTTGCACATATTAGAGATTATTCTCTTCAATATGAAAATGGAGAAAAACCGGTTTTGACGAATATAACCTTTGATATTCAAAAGGGTGACAGGATTGCTATTCATGGTGAAAACGGTTGTGGAAAATCAACACTAATAAAAATGATTTTGGAGAAAGCAGGTGTTTTGGATATGCATATGCCTGTGGTAGAAAGTGGGATTTGTGAAACCGCTTCCGGTCTGGTGATTTCATATGTGAATCAAGATACATCTATATTAACGGGAAGCATTTCTAAGTTTTGTACAGAACATAATTTAGATGAAAGTTTGTTTTGTGCCATACTTAGACAGATGGATATGGAACGGGTACAATTTCAGAAGAATATGGAAAATTATTCTGAAGGGCAAAAAAAGAAGGTCTTGATTGCTGCAAGCCTGCTTACACCGGCACATCTGTATGTGTGGGATGAACCCCTGAATTATATTGATGTATTTACCAGAATGCAAATTGAAAAGTTGTTACTTACATATCAGCCGACCATGTTATTTGTAGAACATGATACAAGGTTTCGTGAAAAAATCGAGACTAAAACGATTCGGCTTTGAAATATAAAGAAGGTCATTGTAGTAGGTAAATTATGGTTTAACGCAATAACCTTCAACCGCGGTGGATGAGGATATACATTCACTCACGACCCGCTTTCGCTCCGGCCAGCACGTAACGGTACGTAAGGCTGTGCACTACAGACACCTATTGTGTTAAGAATCTGAGCACAGCCTAAGGACCGACGTGCTTCTAGGGTCGTTCGCGAACATATATCCTCATCCACCGCTGTTTTCGTAATGCACAAATCCATAATTTATAGTGTGGCAAGTAGTAAGGATCCGCGAGAATTATAGTAATTTTAACTTGCGCGGAGCGGTACTTTGCCACCTCAATAAATTATGGGTTATCCTGTACAGTTGGCTACCGGTTTCGATGGTATATAGTTGCAAGCAGACCCTAAAAGCACGTTGGTACTTAGGCTGTGTTCTTTACAGCCTTATGTACCACTACGTGCTGACCGGAGCGG
>CAMEWU010000064.1 GCA_945946715.1 uncultured Clostridium sp.
TTCCTTCCGACTGGAAAGAGTTCGTAATTGACAAGAATTTCCGAGGTAAGAAGCTTCATATGGTAGTGAAGAATCCAAACGGAAAAGAAAGTGGTGTGACCGGTTTAGTTGTAAATGGAAGAAAAGTGGAAGGCAATTACATTGCAGCTGCTGATTTGGCAGATACAAATGAAATTGAAGTATTAATGTAAAATAGGTTTTGGATTTGCTATAAAACATAGGGGAGACGATGAAATGAACGAATTTCAAGCAGCTTTGCATAATCCAATATTGGTTGCACCGGTAGCTGGTTGGTGTATTGCTCAAGTATTAAAGGTAATCATTCATTTATGTATGACAAAAAACTGGGACTGGGAGCGGGTTGTTGGAGGCGGCGGAATGCCAAGTTCTCATTCGGCAACAGTTGGAGCTTTAGCAACAGCAACCGTGTTACAGTATGGTGCATCTTCCTTTGAGTTTGCCATGTCTACGGTATTTGCTATTATTGTTATGTATGATGCCATGAATGTTCGTATGGAAACCGGCAAACAAGGTGCTATTCTGAATATACTGATTAAGAATGAAGATATAAAAGCTAAATTAGACGAAACCAGTAAGGATAAATGGACTGAAACGATTTTAAAAGAATACGTAGGGCATACACCACTACAGGTATTGGTTGGATTGCTTTTAGGGATTCTAATTGGAATTGCAGCCAGTCACTATTTATAAAGTTGTATAATTTTAAACAATTTCCATATACTAGTTTAAGAAGAATCTGTTAAGGATTCTTCTTAAACTTTGTTAATGGAGGAGTATATGGAGAAGAAGGAGCCATCCAAAGAAGAACGTTCATATAAGGAACGGCAAATAGAAGAAATAACTGGTAATTTGGTAAAAGAATCCGGACAGCTTGCACTTGCAGGTAATGCGTATCATCACCGGATTCATTTGTTAAATATCATTGGAGAAATTGAAGGACATGAGTGTTTGCCACCGAACTCGAAAACCACAAAATACGAACACGTATTACCACTTTTAGCTGAAATTGAAGATAATAAGCAGATTGATGGAATGCTGGTTTTATTAAATACAGTTGGTGGTGATGTTGAGGCAGGGCTTGCTATGGCAGAAATGATTAGTTCCATTCATAAACCGGTTGTGACGTTGGTATTAGGTGGCGGACATTCTATAGGAGTGCCATTAGCAGTATCCGGAGATTATTCCTTTATTGTACCAACGGCTACCATGGTTGTGCATCCAATTCGAATGAATGGACTGGTACTGGGGGTAAAACAGAATTATGAGTACATTGAGCGGATGCAGGATCGGATTATTGATTTTACAGTAACTCATTCTGGGGTGAAAGAAGAAAAGCTTCGAAAAATCATGATGAATACAACACAGTTAGTGAAGGATATTGGTTCAATGCTGGTAGGAAAAGAAGCAGTTCAGGAAGGATTAATAGATGAAGTGGGAGGTATTCATGAAGCAATGGAATATCTGCATCATCTGATTGATGAACAACGAAGAGAAGAATGACAGGAATTGATAAAGGGAGGAGCTTTTTATGAGTTTTATTGAAGCAATCATTATGGGAATCATACAGGGATTGACGGAATTTCTTCCCGTCAGTAGTTCTGGACATTTAGCAATATTTAAGAATATTTTCCATATTTCTACCGATACAGGATTATTGTATGATGTCATGCTACATATAGCTACATTGGCTGCAATATGTGTGGTATATTGGAAAGATGTAAAAGAGTTAGTTATAAATGGATGTTGTATGGTGGGATTATGGATACTCAATGCAGGGATATGGATTGGAAACCTGTTTCGCAGTAAGGAAAATCGGAAACCATTCAAAGCAGTTATTACAACTCCATATCGCAGATTTGTATTGATGATTTTAATTAGTACCATTCCAACCGGTATTCTGGGTGTAGTATTGGAGAAGGTAATCGGTTCCGCTTCAGAGTTGTTGATTTTACCGGGAATCTGTCTGATTTTAACTGCAATTCTATTATTTATTGCTGACCGGGCAAAAATTGGTGATAAGACAGAAGAAACTGCCAGTTATAAAAATTCTCTTGTGATTGGACTGGCACAGGGAGTTGCTACTTTACCAGGTTTATCCCGTTCCGGTACAACAATAACCGCTTGTCTGTTAAGTGGATTTAGTAAAGAATTTGCTGTTAAATATTCGTTTATTATGTCTATTCCGGCAATTTTAGGAGCAATGATATTACAATTAAAAGATTTTACAGCAGCAGATTTTGTAGGAGGACTGTTTTGGAATTATCTTGCTGGTATGATTGTTGCAGGGCTAGTGGGATATATATGTATAAAAACAATGTTGGTAATTGTTAAAAAGAATAAATTTACAATTTTTTCTATCTATTGTCTAATTGTTGGTATCGCATCAGTAGTATGCTTCTTTCTATTGTAAAAGATAGGAACAATCTGTGTTTTATATTTGTAGAATGAACAAGAAGCAATAAAGAATACAAGGAGTGAAAAGGATGGCTCAAAGAAAAAAGAGCGGACAAACAAATACAAAGAGGAGCGGAAGAACAAAACAACCGTCCAAACCACAAAATCAACAGCAATCAACGGGGTTTCGGTATGAAATAGTATTAATTGCAGCATTTGCAGTTGCAGTTTTCTTGGAAATCAGTAATTTTGGATTATGTGGTAAAGTTGGAAATGCAATTAGTGGTTTCCTATTTGGTCTTTTTGGGTTTGTACAATATATTTTACCAATCGTAGTTTTTATTGGTATGGCTTTTTTGTTTGCAAATGGTTTTTCTACAACAGCAATCAAAAAAACAGTTTATTCCGGGGTGTTATGTCTGGATATTTCCATGCTGGCACAGTTAATCGCAAAATTGCCGGAAGGAGTAACTGTAGGAGAATTGTATTTAGCAGCCTATGCAGATAAATCCGGAGGTGGATTTATTGGAGGTGGTCTTGCTTTATTATTGAAAAGTGGAATTGGTGTAGCCGGAACGTATCTGGTTGTAATTGCACTTGCAGTCATTATGATTATTCTTTTGACTGAAAAATCATTAATTCATTTGTTACAGAGCAGTGGTGTTCGTTTGATGGATGGATTTCGGGATGCGAAGGAGCGAGGACAGGAATATCAGGAAAAGAGAGAAGAAGAGCGAATGAGCTTAGAAGAAGTCCGGGCAGTAAAACGGGCAGAACGGGAAGCAGCTAAGGAAAAACAGAAGGAAAAAGCAAAGAATGAGTTGGATTTGAAACGGGAGGAAGCTGAGAGAAAGAAAGCAAAAGCAGAGCTGGAAAAGGAGGCTGCCCAGAATCAGGATCCGGAATATGACCGCTTCCAACATAAGATAAAAAAAGGACTATTTCGCAATCTTACCGTTTTACCAAGTGATGGAGAGCAGGGAACGGTTAAGAATGATGAATTTAAAAAGAATCATCCTCTCAATCAGGAAGAGGTGCATGAAATAACCATGACCTTTGAGTCAGAGGAGGAAGAAGTACCTGCATTTGCTTCTCAACAAACCAATTTCAACTCTACAAAAAAGGAATCAATGATGTCTCCAATTACAGAGGCATCTATGACCTTAATGGAAGAGGAAGACGAGGAAGTTATGCCGGATGATCGTCCGGTACAGAAACGCCGGGTAAGACGAACGAAGCAGTCGGTACAGGAAATGGAAGAAGCAACCAAAGAGGTTACACAGGAAATGAAGCAGACGGTATCTGTGGCATCGACAACTTCTACAGGCGTAAATGGTTCAACTTCCAATACGATTCCGTTCAAAGCAGGTAACACGGCACAGGCGACTTCCGGTAAGCAAGCTGGGAATTATCAGTTTCCACCTTATGATTTACTGAAAAAGGGAAAAGGAAGCAAAAAAAATAATGATGGTTACATACACGAAACGATGCAAAAGCTTCAAAGCACATTGGATAGCTTTGGGGTACGTGCTACCATAACGGATTATAGTTGCGGTCCTGCAGTTACCAGATTCGAATTGCAGCCGGAGCAGGGAGTGAAGGTTAGTAAGATTGTTGGACTTGCTGATGATATTAAGCTGAATCTGGCAGCGGCAGATATTCGTATTGAAGCTCCGATTCCGGGAAAAGCAGCCGTTGGTATTGAAATACCCAATAAAGAAAATGCGGCAGTTATGTTCCGTGATTTGATTGAAGATGACAGTTTTATTAAATTCCCATCAGATATTGCATTTGCAGTTGGTAAGGATATCAGTGGACAAGTTATGGTGGCAGACATTGCTAAAATGCCACATTTGTTGATTGCCGGTGCTACCGGTTCCGGTAAATCAGTTTGTATCAATACGATTATTATGAGTATTTTATACAAAGCACATCCGGATGATGTAAAAATGATTATGATTGATCCAAAGGTGGTAGAATTAACTGCCTATAATGGAATTCCACATTTGTTGATTCCGGTGGTAACAGATCCGAAAAAAGCAGCAGGTGCTTTGAATTGGGCAGTGATTGAGATGACAAAGCGATATCAATTATTTGCAGAATACAATGTACGGAATTTAAAAGGTTATAACAAAAAGGTAGAAGAAGTCCAGACACAGGTTGGGAATGAAGAAAGCGAATTAAAGAAATTACCACAAATCGTAGTGATTGTGGATGAGTTAGCAGACTTGATGATGGTAGCACACGGAGAAGTGGAAGATGCCATTGTACGGTTGTCACAGTTGGCACGTGCGGCAGGTATTCACTTGATTATTGCTACCCAGCGACCATCTGTTGATGTAATTACAGGATTGATTAAAGCTAATGTTCCGTCCCGAATCGCTTTTGCAGTTTCTTCATTGGTTGATTCCAGAACCATTCTGGATATGTCAGGAGCAGAAAAGCTGTTGGGAAAGGGTGATATGCTGTTTTATCCGACTGGTTTTCCAAAGCCTGTGCGGGTACAAGGAGCGTTCATTTCGGATGAAGAAGTGGGTGCCGTGGTGGATTTCTTAAAGAATCAGTCTGTAGAAACCAGCTATGATACGGAAATCACCAATCAGATTGAAAGCTCTGCGGCAACAAGTGTTGCGACAGGTGGCTCGTCGAATGGCGATTCTGATCGTGATGAATACTTCCAAGATGCTGCCCGATTAATTATCGAAAGTGATAAAGCATCAATTGGTATGCTGCAACGGAAATTCAAAATTGGATTTAATCGTGCTGCCCGAATCATGGATCAGCTGGCAGAGGCAGGAATTGTAGGACCGGAGGAAGGAACAAAACCGAGGACCATTCTGATGTCGCCAGAGCAGTTTGAGGAATATGTGGAGGAATATTTGTAGACTGTGTATTACAAATTATAGTTTGCCCGTAAGCCTTGAGCCATGCGAAAGCAGTCTGAACATACTCGTTGGGTGCTTGCACACATAAGAGTATGTTTAGACTTGCTTTCATAGGGCGAATGCCCGTGACCGAGCCGCAACGAAGTGAAGGCGAGGTAGCATGGCTCAAGCGTACTGACTAGCGTTCGGCTACGAATATATATACTTGATGCAGACACGTTTGCACTTCGGTCAGTACGTAGCGGTACATAGGATTGCAAAAGACGCAATCCAAGTACCGACGTACTTTTAGAGTCTGCATTCAAGCATATATATTCATCCGCCGAACATCTACTCTGGTAAAATCCAACCCATAATTTATATGGGAAGCAGAGTACTGCTCCGTGCAAGTTATCAATGCCTACGAAAGCAATGATACCTTAATGCTGACAATGCGTATAATTACGTAAACAATAACGTTTGTTGTAACGTTTAATCTTTGCGGAGCCATACTACTTTCCCCAATATAAATTATGGTTCTTACCCATTCCTACAGCAGCGGTTTTGAGGGTATATGTTTCCGCAACGACCTTAGAAGCACGTCGGTACTTAGGCTGTGCTTTGCAATCAATAATACATGATATTTGTGATGCACAGCCTTACGTACCGTTACGTGCTAGCTGGAGCGCAAGCGTGTCGTGCGGGAATATATACCCATAAAACCGCAGTCGTAGGCATTACGTCAAACCTTAATTTATTATCAAGAATCAGATGAAAATGAATCTAAATTAGATTTGTAATCTTTTCAAGTGTAAGTAAAATAATTTTTATAAAATTAGGAGAAATATGGATAATATTATACAACAAGAACTAAGGCTTGCAAAAGGAAAAATGATAGAAGAAATTACCTTTAATGGTAAGCAGCTTGCTAAGTTGACAAGAGATAATGTGGCAATAGTAGAAGCTATGATTCGAAATGATTCTGCGTATATAAAATCAACCGATGTAAAAGCAGCACCTAAATTTAACAAAAAGAACAGAATGGTATATGGTGGTTCATCTGCATATTGGATGACAAAGTTGAAAAATGTTTTAATTGAGAATAAAGATGTTGATTATATCTATGAAGATATTATTAGAGGAGCTGTTGAAGCAGTAGATAGAGAAAACAGTACACATTTGAATGCTGATAATTGTGGAAGAGCAGAAATAATAAATCGTATTTGCATGTTTGAACGCGCGGAATTTATTAATTGTCTTATGAATCCGGAATATGAAGATATGAAATTGATTTATGAAATTGCCAGAGTTACATCAGCTGAATATAGAGCAAGAACAAATCTATCTTTTGCAAGTAAGTTTTGTCATTATGCATGTTTTTATATTTTCGAGAATACTGAATACCAAGACAATTATTCAATATATGATAATATTTTAAAATCAGTTTTGCCAGTGTATTTAGAATACTATGGTGTTATTAATCACTATGATTTAACAGACTATAGACAGTATAGAAATGCAGTTGATATGATTAGAAATGCATCTGGTATAGAAATCAGTAGAAATGGTTTTGATCATTTGCTTTGGTATTATCATAAAGGAAGAATGTAAAGATAGAATTCTAAGAATTTCCATTTTATTAAATCGAGATTTATTGAGTTGATAAAACCCAATTTGCTGAGATGAAGTTGTTGAAAAAATGGAAAAATTGAAGGCAGAGAATAAAACAAAGAGTGCCACATATCGACAGCTTATGGGGAACAAGATGAATTATCAAAATATGTTATCCTTATATAAGATATATGGGTTGATTGAAGAGTAGGATAAACTCGTGTTTAGCAAGGGGAAACGAAATGGATATTAAAAGAATAGAATATGATTTTACTGTATGTAAAGTTAAAGATTATTCATTGGTTAATCTGGAGGACGAGTATTGTTTTATTGGAAAAACGGATGAAGAAAAGTCACTGGTTTGTCTCACAGAACGAGTTCCAAGTAATGTAATTGAACAGGAAGATGGTTGGAAAGCATTTAAAATACAAGGAATCTTAGATTTTTCTTTGATTGGAATTCTTTCTAAAATTACCACACTTTTAGCTGAAAATAATATTGGGATATTTGCTGTTTCCACATATAATACGGATTATATTTTTGTAAAGGAAGATAAGTATTGTAAAGCGCTAGACTTGATGTCTGATGCAGGTTACCATATTAATTGAACAGTTCAAGGAGACATGGTTATGGAGATAGAGTATAGAAGACTTACAGAAAATGATTTAGATACTTTTATTGAAATGAGAATAAACCAATTGCGCGAAGAAGGGGCTAAAGAGGAGATAGATTTAGTGCCTGCTTTACAGGATTATTATAGACGTCACATGTCTGACGGGACTTTTGTTTCATGGCTTGCATGTGATGGAGATAAGATCATAGGAACAAGCGGAATGTCGTTTGTAGAAAAGCCGCCATATTTTGGTTGCCCAAGCGGAAAAATGGGATTGTTATCCAGCATGTTTACGAATCCTAATTACCGAAGAAAAGGTATTGCTAAAGAACTTCTCTCTAGAGTGGTAAATGATGCAAAAGAGTATGGATGTGGAACCGTTCAAATAACAGCATCAGATATGGGGGTTCAGTTATATACTGACTTTGGTTTTGTACATAACGGAAACTTTATGCAATATAAGTTATAGAAAAGAAAGGGATAATTAATACATGAATACAGTTCAAAAAATTTTGTTAGGTATGGGTATTTTTTACATAGTTATTGGAGGAATGATGTCTATCATTTTTATTTGTGGTGGCTATGGAATGTTTACAGCAATTCCTTTGTTATTTCTGGTATTGGGCATTGCATTTGTTGTAGGTGTCTGTGTTAGTAGTGCAAAAAAGAAAAAAATTGTGAAGCATGGACATCGGTATGTGGCAAAGATATATAGTTATGTAGAGAATACGGCTTATTTGGTAAATGGAAATTATACGGTTAATATTAAGGTGCATTATTTTGATGAGAATCATGTGGAACGAGAAGCAATTATTCCTACGGAATTTGAGAAAGGTTCAGGGATGTATCCGATAGGTATGACTATAGATATCTTCGAATATCAAGGTAGATTCAGTTTTGATCCGGCATCTGTCAGGGATGAGACTCTTTTTGGGGAAGCGGAGCTTATGGATGACAAGCCTGTCAGTCCGGAGCAAATCAGACTTATTGCAGTGGAATGTCCAAACTGCGGCTCAAACTTTCAGGCGATGACTGGATATTCCAACAAATGTCCATATTGTGGAGGATATCTGAATGCGTAGGCGTATGATACTTGAAACAGATAGATTGTATCTACGAGAAATGAATCAAGATGATTTCCCATCTTTATGTAGAATCTTACAGGATGATGAAACTATGTATGCATACGAAGGAGCATTTAGTGATGCAGAAGTACAAGAGTGGCTTGACAGGCAAATTTCTCGCTATCAAAAATGGAACTTTGGCTTATGGGCAGTGATTCTTAAAAAAACAGAAGAGATGATTGGTCAATGCGGACTTACAATGCAGCCATGGAAGGATGAGGAAGTGCTTGAGATTGGGTACCTGTTTGAACAGTTGTATTGGCATAAAGGTTATGCTACAGAAGCAGCAAAGGTGTGTAAAGAGTACGCTTTTGAAATTCTGAATGCTGACGAAGTTTGTTCTATCATCCGAGATACAAATATTGCTTCTCAACAGGTAGCCATTAGAAACGGAATGATTGTTAAGGACAGTTGGACGAAACATTATAGAGGTGTGGACATGCCACATTATAGATATGTAGCATATCACAGATAGGAATGTAATAACCCAAATTGACAAAGGTGGTATTTTATAGTACTTTGAAGTATATTTATTGACTGACCTATGGAAAGAGAGGAGCAAGAATATGAGAAATAAGAAGGTTATTTTCGCTATAACAGTTGCAATACTAACAGTTGCTTCCGGTTGTGGGGCAACAGATAAAGGACAACAAGGAAATAGTATGTCTGATACTTTGGTGACAGAAAGCCAAACGAAATTTACTGAGACAAAAACGGAGACGACAGGAAATGAACTAGGGGAAGCCGATTTCAGTAGTATTGATGGTGACTGGTATATTGATGGTGATGTCAGTGCTGCACATATTACTATTAGCAGTTCGGGCAGGTTTACTGCCTATTATGCTAACGGTAATGTAGAAAATACAGGTTATGTGAAGTATGAAAGAGAAGAACTGGAAGAGGGTATAAGCAATTGGTATGTACTTTATACAGATGACGATAACATATATTTGGCTTTTATAGATGATGGCAGTGAAAGAAAGCTGGAGTTTTATGAGGGAAATGGTGGCACAGTTCATTATGTCTGGACCAGTGGCATCGGTGGAATTGCTGATGATGGAAGAGGAGAAGACGAGATATTTGTTAGTGAAAATTATATAGGAACATGGGGATGTGGCAGAGCAACACTAGTGATTTCTGAAAATGATGATGGGTCATACTTCGGTAAGATTACATGGGCTGACAGTGCATTTGCATATGTTGAATGGGAGTATGCATTGACATATGATGCAGAAAGTCAAAGTATGATTTGTAATGACAATGCCACAAAGACATATTATCAATATGAAGATGGAAATACAGAACCTACGGTTACAGTGTTGTATACAAACGGTAGCGGTAGCTTTTGTTTGAGTAATGATGTTCTTATTTGGAACGATATGAAAGAAAACAGTGGTGAAGATATGGAATTTGTTCGCTCGGAATAGAGGATATCAAAGTTCTTTCTGAATTAAACAAATTAGAATTTGTGGAGGATATTGAATGAGACGTTTAGTCATATACATACATGGCAAAGGAGGGAATGCAGATGAAGCAAAACACTATCAGCCTCTTTTTGCAGGAAGTGATGTTATTGGGTTTGACTATCAATCGAAAAATCCATGGGAAGCGAAAAGCGAATTTTCTTGTTTCTATGATTTACACAGTAAGGGATATGATTCTGTTATTCTGATTGCAAACAGCATAGGAGCTTTTTTCTCAATGAGTTCGCTTGCTGAAAAGAGGATTTCTCAAGCTATGTTCATTTCTCCCATTGTTAATATGGAGAAGCTGATTACAGATATGATGATGTGGTCGAATGTAACAGAGACTGAGTTGCAAAGTCAAAAAGAAATCCCTACGGAGTTTGGAGAAACATTATCTTGGGAGTATCTGTGCTATGTGCGAGAGCATCCGATTGCATGGAGTGTTCCTACCTGTATTTTATATGGTGGAAAGGATAACTTGACTTCTAGAGAAACCATATCCGAGTTTGCAGATTCAATTGGCGCAACCCTCACTGAGTTGGAGGATGGAGAACACTGGTTCCATACAGATGTGCAAATGAAATTTCTTGACAATTGGATTTGCGATTCAATTCAATAACTTCCAGTATGCATAAATCGTTAAATCTAAAGTCTGTTAATAAAAAAATGAATTTGTAGTAGGAGTATAAAGTGGAGATAAAAGAATATTTTAGTGAAGAAAATAAAGAATTTTGGCTATCACGAATAGGAGAATGTGATTGGGATGCTGGTAAGTTTTTATATAAATTACTTATAAATCACGAACTCAAACAATATGTCGGTGAGAATACAAAGGTACTGATGCTGGTAGATGGAGAAAATCTTGTTTCTTTTTGTACATATGCTGGTAAAGATGACATTCAGCCGACAGATTTGACACC
>CAMEWU010000065.1 GCA_945946715.1 uncultured Clostridium sp.
ATTTACGAAGGAAGATTATGACCGGTTGACAACGGATTATAGAAGCCCGGTATTCAAGAGTGTGATGCTGGGGCGTGGTCTGCTGGCAAACCCGGCATTGGTACGGGAAATCAGAGGCGGTGCGGTATTAAGTAAGGAAGAACTTCGTAGTTTTCATGATGATATTCTGGATAGTTATCGCCGGTTAAACTTTGGGGAGAAGAATACAATATTTAAAATGAAAGAGTTATGGAATTACTGGGGGACCATTTTTACAGATGCTTCCAAGGAATTAAAGAAGGTTCGAAAAGCAGAACGGTTCTCAGATTATATTCCGGCAGTGGATGCTTTATTTCGAGTGGGAAAATTGACGGAAGACAGAAAGTTTCAGCCATAAGAAATAAAAACATACAGAAATTCTCATTTTCCTCTTTCCATACAGAGGGGTTTATGATAAAATGCAAATCGCTGTTAGGTTTTAGAAGCAAAAGGGGAAATGAGGATAAGACAAATGATGAGTAATGAGAAACTGAAGCCGAAATTATTTTCGGTGATGAAGAACTATTCAAAGGAACAGTTCGGTAAAGACGTTGTTGCAGGAGTCATAGTTGCAATTATAGCACTGCCGTTGTCCATCGCATTGGCATTGGCCTCCGGTGTTGGACCGGAACAGGGTATCTATACCGCTATTATTGCCGGATTCCTAATTTCATTTTTAGGTGGAAGCCGGGTACAGATTGCCGGACCCACAGCGGCATTTGCTACCATTGTAGCAGGTATTGTGGCTACGAATGGTATGGAAGGCTTAATTCTGGCAACTATTTTAGCTGGTGTGATTCTGATAGTCATGGGTTTTTGCCGTCTGGGTTCATTAATTAAATTTATTCCTTATACCATTACCACCGGTTTTACGGCAGGAATTGCTGTTACCATTGTGATTGGACAGTTAAAAGATTTCTTTGGTGTTACTTATCCGGCAGATGTAAAACCCATTGAGACAATGGAAAAACTGGAAGCCTTATTTCAGAATTTTGGCTCTTGGAACTGGCAGGCAGTGGTAGTTGGAGTAGTGTGTCTGGCGGTTCTGATTCTTTGGCCATTAGTGACAGATAAGATTCCAGGTTCGTTAATTGCTGTATTGGTAGGAATTGGTATGGTGAAGTTATTACATATGAACGTGAATACCATCGGTGATTTATATACAATCAGTAATAAACTGCCTACGTTGCACATTCCGGAGTTTACTCTTGCAAATATAAGGGCAGTATGGTCAGATGCATTTACCATTGCCATTCTGGCAGCGATTGAGTCATTGCTTTCCTGTGTGGTAGCAGATAGTATGGTGAATTCCAGACACCGTTCCAATATGGAATTGATTGCACAGGGCATAGGTAATATAGGTTCTGCACTGTTTGGCGGTATTCCGGCAACCGGAGCGATTGCAAGAACTGCTGCAAATGTAAAAAATGGTGGACGTACACCAATTTCCGGCATGGTTCATGCGTTGGTATTGCTATTAATTTTGGTTATTTTAATGCCATATGCTGCATTGATTCCGATGCCGACGATTGCAGCAATCTTATTTATGGTTGCATATAATATGTGTCAGTGGCGTCCATTTGTACATCTGATGAAGACAGCACCGAAAAGTGATATCACTGTATTAGTATTAACCTTTGTGTTGACCATTGTATTTGATTTAGTTGTTGCTATCGAGGTTGGAATGGTTCTGACCTGCTTGTTATTCTTAAAGCGTATGAGCGAAGAAGGCGATGTACGGAGTTGGAAGTATGTAGATGAAGATGATGACCCGGATCGTCTGGAATTGCGTCAGGTGCCGAAGCAGGTACGGGTATATGAAATTACAGGTCCGTTATTCTTTGGAGTGGCAGACCGGTTGACACAGATTGTGGTAAAAGAGCATACCAAATGTCTGGTGCTTCGAATGCGTGGGGTACCGGCACTGGATGCAACGGCTATGCATGCGATTGAACAGTTATATGAGACCTATAGCAAAAAAGGAATTACTATGGTATTTTCTCATGTAAATGAACAGCCAATGAAAACAATGGAAAAGGCAAAGTTTGTAGATTTGGTTGGAAAAGAGAATTTCTGTGATCATATTGATTCTGCATTAGCAAGGGCAAATGAGATTATTGAAACATTGCCGGCAGAAGAGAAGATAGAAAAACAAGGAAAGAAATAGAATTTGGAGTAAAGGATACATAAAAATCCCAGCTTGGTTACAGTTTTGTAACTCTGGCTGGGATTCTTTATTGATTTTATATAAGAAATTAGTTTGGAGTATCCTCTGGAGTTTGATCCGATTCCGTGCTGTTTTGTGATTCTGAAGTTGAATTAGTATCTGCAAAGCGCTTCGAATTCAGATGCCAGAACATTCGTACATACATAAATAAACTGCCGGTCAGACCGATAGCACATATTACCAGCAGTATATTCACTACCGTAACAGACATACTTGGGAACAGTACCAGGGTAATCAGAACAACGAATACAATAGTAGTACACACTTTGCCATACCATTGGGCAGAATCCCATATCTTTTTGTTTTTACGGAACGTTCCATATAATGCCATAAACATCATACTTAATTCCTTAATGACCAAAAGAACAAAAATATAAATCATTTGCGGTATCTGCCAGCATAGGCAAAAGGCAATGGTGATATGAGTTAATTTGTCTGCAATTGGATCCAGTACCTTCCCCAGTTTAGAAATCATATTGAATTTGCGGGCAATCTTACCATCTACTAAATCTGTAATTGCAGAAATGGCAAGAACAATAGTAGCTCTGAAAAATTCCAAACCGGTTTCGGCATTGAGATAGAGTATTACAAAAAGTGGCAATAACAGAATCCGAAACAGACTTAGCAGATTAGGAATCGTAATTATTTTGTTTTCGTATGGAGATTCCATGTTGTCGTTACTCATAAATCCTCACTTATCCATTTTAGGAATTATATTTTAACTGTTGAGCTTGAATCAATTCTGCATCATCAAAGTAGTTGATACGCATTGCTGTTTTTACTTCACTAAGTGTCTTTGCTGCCTCTTTCTGTGCAATGATACTGCCTTCGCGAAGAATATCATAAATTGCAGGAATATTCTGCTCCAGTTCCTTTCTTCTGGCACGGATAGGTGCCAACTCATGCTGCAGTACATCATTTAGGAAACGCTTGACTTTCATATCGCCAAGTCCGCCACGCTGATAATGCGCTTTTAATTCATCCAGATTTTGGTATTCCGGTAAAAATTCTTTGAAATGTTCATCTGTTGCAAAGGCATCCAGATAAATAAATACAGTATTGCCTTCTAAGCTTCCGGGGTCAGAAACTTTAATATGATTCGGATCAGTATACATGCTGAATACCTTTTGACGTACATCTTCCTCAGAATCAGACAGATAAATGCAGTTACCCAGAGATTTACTCATTTTTGCTTTTCCATCTGTACCGGGCAGACGGGAACAAATAGTATTCTCAGGTATTAAAGCTTCCGGCTCAACAAGAGTTTCACCATAAACCGAATTGAATTTTCTTACAATTTCTCTTGCCTGTTCCAACATTGGAAGCTGATCTTCTCCTACAGGTACTGTTGTTGCTTTAAAAGCAGTAATATCGGAAGCCTGACTAATCGGATAAGTAAAGAATCCAACCGGGATGCTGGTTTCAAAATTCCGCATCTGAATTTCAGATTTTACAGTCGGGTTCCGTTGGAGCCGGGATACGGTAACCAGATTCATATAATAAAAGGATAATTCTGTTAATTCAGGGACTTGAGACTGAATAAACAGATGGGATTTTGAAGGGTCTAAACCACAGGATAAATAATCCAGGGCAACTTCAATAATATTTTCCCGTACTTTATCCGGATTATCTGCATTATCGGTTAATGCCTGAGCATCTGCAATCATAATAAATATTTTATCATATTCACCAGAGTTCTGTAATTCCACACGCCTTTTTAAGGAACCTACATAATGTCCTAAGTGTAATTTTCCGGTGGGACGGTCGCCGGTTAATATAATTTTACCCATAAAAAGTTCCTCTCTTATCTTTTTTCATAGTTTAAAGACGATTATAGAATGTATCCCGTGGTATGTCAAGGAAAAGGGCTGGTAGAAATTACCGCTTATTCTTTTACATTTATTCGTATATGATAGCGAATGAGAAAAGAAAACCATAAAAAATATTCCTAAGTTTTACAAAAAAATGATAGACTTTTTGAAATACAGATTTTATACTTAATTATAGAGAGGGACAGCTATCAGTTGACATGATGGAGGAAGCAAAATGAGAAAAAAGAGTCATTGGCAATTGGCTGATTATTTAATAAGAGAACAGAGACGTCCGGCAATTGAATTGATGTTTAAGGTGGGAAGTGTTGCACCGGATTTTATGCTACGTTCCATGATTCAGGGACACAGTTATGAAACCACTACCCGGCGGGTGAGTCGGCGGTTGACGAAATTGGAACAGCATGGGCGTTGGAATCTGATTTCAGCCTATCGTTTGGGATATGTTACCCATTATCTTGCGGATTATTTTACGGCACCTCATAACAAACATGGTGAATTCGGGTTTAAGGATCATTGCGTGTTTGAAAAGAGACAGCTTCAGACCCTTTCCGGTCATCTGGATGAACAGTGGGAAATGCCAAAGGAGTATAACAGTCAGATGGATTTGATGGAATTTCTGGGAGCACTGCATGAGGAGTATATGGAACAGAATCCGGAAGTTGAAACCGATTGCGATTATATTGTAAATGTAACAGAACAGGTTGTATATCAGATGTTTTCATTATTTAATGAGCGTCAGCAGCAGGTGCGGTTCCAGTTCGTGCATAAACAGGCAACTATGTAAAAAATAAATACGAATAATAATAAAACAGAATAATATTTGTAAAAAAATATTTACAAACAATAGATAGATGTGTATAATTGGGATTACATGGATGATTTCCAAATTTCAGGAAGCTTTGTAGTGTCTGATTATCACATCTTTTTTTGTATAAAAAGAACACCCCAGTATAAAATGATTTCACAGCATAATTTCTGTCTTAGATTAGACGGGATATGTGTCTATATCGGAATTCACCGAATCATTCCCCAATTTTTGATAATGGCAATGCGAACTTCCCAAAGGAGTTGGTATAAGAAAAAAAGAACAGCTGTTTAATATTGAAAAGAAAGGAAGAAACGTATGAGAAAAAAAGAAATATTGAAACATAGTATGATTGCAGTATTAGGTGTTTTACTGATACTAATCGTTGGATGGGTTACCATCCGAACAAGTGGGATGTTCCATGATTTCATGAATGACAGCCACACTTCTTCAGATGAAACAGGATATGAGATTAAGAAATTAGGAAAAGAAGAAGCAATAGAAAAGCAAATCTTACGAGTTGCTAGTGGGGATGCTGTTTCCTGTCTGAATCTATGGTCTTCCAGTGGTGAAGCATCAACAGAACCCATGACAATTTATTATGATAATCAGGATGCCGGTATATCAGCACCTCAGGTGATTTATGCCAGAGATGACTCTGCCACATCCTTATTCTGTATTCAGTATGGTGCAGCATTATCCAGTGGTAATGTAATTGATCTTGTTAGTCAGGCGGCATATGAAGAATTGAATGATTCACAGAAACTGGCAATTTGCCGGGCTATTGGCTGTGCTGAATTTCATGGAGCACCAAGAGATGCAGGACAGGGATATGTGAACTTAAATACCGGAGATTGTACCTTTGAGAATTTTCAAAAATATGTCTCGACTCAGTTAATGATTTGGTATTACATTGATTACTATTCCGATAACCCGGAAGGTGGAAATACCGGGGGAATTACTTGGGAAGGAGTAGTACGAACCTGTAATGCCGGTTGGGGAAATCTGGAAGAATGTCTTCGAATCAGTGACCGGGTAGATCATGCAGATGTAATTCCGGGGTTCACAGCGGGAACAGAAGGAGAAGCATCTGTTGTTGAATTACAATATAATCAGGATACCAATCTCTTTGAAGCACTACTGACAGACAGTAACCAGATTCTGAGTTATTATCATTTGTATGATCAGAATGGTTTGACATGCATTCCATGCGATAGTGACGGAAATGCAGATGAAGAAGGTAATTCCTTATTGATTCAGACAGAAGAAATTATTGATAAAGAAGCTCCAAGGACCATATCTTTTGAACGACGGTTTCCTGGTGCGACAGTATATTATGTGGTTAATCAGGATGATCCTCAGGATTCTGTTTATTTTGGAGGAGGATTGGATTTGCCGAGTTATGCATATGTAAAAGTAGTGACACAGTGCATTCCGAAAGTAGAAGTTTATAAACAGGATTCAGAGACGAACCATCAGATATCAGGTGTTATTCTCCAAATAAAACAAGGGGATACTGTCATAGAGGAATGGACGACAGATGGAAATGCATATATGACGGAGAAGCTGTTGCCGGGGCAGATGTATACCTTACATGAAGTACAACCGGCACCAGGGTATCAAGATAGTGAAGATATGGAGTTTACTGTAGCTGATACCAATCAGGTGCAGTCAGTTGTTATGTATAATACACAGACAACAGTTAAAATTAATAAAGTAGATGGAGAGACCGGAGAGATGCTGGCAGGAGCCGGACTGGAATTATATGATGGTGAACAGAAAGTCGATGCATGGATATCTGATCAGACGTCCCATGTGATTCGTGGATTGGAGATAGGAAAGGTATATACATTAAAAGAAGTACAGGCACCAAAAGGGTACACGCTGTTTGAGGATATGGAAATTATAATCCATGACGGACAGGAAGAAATCATTGTTACAGCTGAGGATGAAAGAGAGACAACCACGGAAGTAACTACAGAAACAACCACGGAAACAACTACAGAAACGACTACGGAAACAACCACGGAAACGACTACGGAAACAATTGCAGAGGCAACTACGGAAGTAACCACGGAAGCGACCATTACAGAAACAGAAGCAACCACAGAAGCGGTAAGCGAACAGGCAACAGCAGTACTAGGAGTTTCAATGCAGAAGGAAACACCTAAGACTAAGGATTCGGGCGTGCCGATTCTGGCTTTCTGCGGCCTGCTTTTGAGTGTCATTGCTTATCATATCATTTCCGGAAAAGGACATAAGTAGGAAAAAGAATAAAAATCGTATTAAGAAACAGACGGGGATACTTGACAGACTTTGCCAATGCGTGATAGCATTCACACAGTTAGTATTGTTATGAAAAAAGAAAGGAAACGAAGTTATCATGATAATGAAAATACTAGGTGGATTTCTTATGGCATTGGCAGACAGTGTTCCCGGCGTATCCGGAGGTACAATTGCCTTTATTTTAGGTTTGTATGATGATTTTATTAATTCATTGAACAATATTATTAGTAAGGATAAAGAAAAGAGGAAAGCAGCCTTTTTGTTTCTGATAAAACTTGGAATTGGATGGGTAGTCGGTATGGCTTCTGCCGCAATTGTAATTACCAGTTTATTTGAAACCTATATCTATCAGATCAGCTCTTTGTTTATTGGATTTATATTATTTGCAATTCCATTAATTATTATGGAAGAAAAGGAATCATTAAAAGGGAAATATCAAAATATTATTTTTTCACTTTTGGGAATTATTCTGGTAGTTGGAATCACGTATTTTTCGAAGCATGCTTTCTTAAAGGGAACTGTAGATTTGAGCGTATCCGGTTTAAATGCAGGCTTATGTATTTATTTGTTCTTTGCAGCTATGTGTGCTATTTCAGCTATGGTTTTACCGGGAATTTCCGGATCAACACTAATGCTGGTGTTTGGAATCTATCAGCCGATTATGTTTGCAATTAAAGGATTTTTAACGCTGGATATCTCTTATTTGCCGGCACTGATTATATTCGGACTGGGAGTTTTAACCGGAATCTTTACAGTGGTGAAGGGACTTCGTTATGGATTGGAAAAACATAGAAGTGCAATGATTTACTTTATTATAGGAATGATGGTTGGTTCCTTTTATGCAATTATTATGGGACCGACAGCAATCAGTCATCCGGTGGACCCATTAACTTGGCAAAGTTTTGGCTTTGTATTTTTTGTGGCTGGTGGTATTATTATTTTAGGGTTGCAGGCATTGAAAAATGTATTTGAAAAGAAAGAAACAAGCAGAGAAGAATAAATATTCCGTGCAGAATGAGGAGGCAGAGCATTATGACAATTACAGATGAAACAATTGAATATGTCGGTATTCTTGCAAAACTGGAACTTTCAGAAGAAGAGAAAGAACAGGCGAAGAAAGACATGAGTGATATGCTGGCATATGTAGGAAAGTTAAATGAGTTAGATACGGATGGAGTGGAACCGATGAGTCATACCTTTGATGTGCATAATGTGTTTCGCGAAGATGTAGTAACCAATGGAGATGACCGGGAAAATATGATTTTAAATGCACCGGAAAGTAAAGATGGATGCTATAAAGTTCCGAAAACATTTGACTAAGGAGGACGAGAACATGGATTTAATGAGTTTCACAGCGGTAGAACTTGGAAAAAAAATAGCCTCTGGCGAAGTATCGGTCCTGGAAGCGACACAGGCAGCAATTAGTCGGATAGAACGGTTAGAATCGGATTATAACTGCTTTGTGACAGTGGATAAAGAGGGTGCATTGGCACAGGCTGAGATAATACAAAAGAAAATAAGCAGTGGAGAACTACAGGGACCGTTAGCCGGTGTCCCGGTGGCAATAAAGGATAATATGTGTATTGATGGCATGCTGACCACATGTAGTTCTAAGATTTTGAGCAACTTTAAACCTACTTATACTGCTGAGGCAGTGTTACAGTTACAGAAAGCAGGAGCAGTCATTATTGGAAAAACCAATATGGATGAATTTGCCATGGGCTCTACAACAGAAACTTCGTATTATGGAGAGACAAAGAATCCTTGGAATATGAACTGTGTGCCGGGAGGATCTTCCGGTGGTTCCGCTGCTGCAGTAGCAGCAGAAGAAGTGCCGTATGCGTTAGGTTCCGATACCGGTGGTTCTATCCGTCAGCCTGCTGCTTTTTGTGGGGTAACCGGTATTAAGCCAACCTATGGACGGGTATCCCGGTATGGATTGATTGCATATGGTTCCTCTTTGGACCAGATTGGTCCTTTGGCAAAGGATGTTACCGATTGTGCAACTGTGTTGGAAATTATCAGTGCTCATGATTCTAAAGATTCTACCTCTGTAGATCGAAAGGATACAGACTTTACATCCGCTTTGGTTGATGATGTAAAAGGTATGAAAATCGGAATTCCAAGAGATTATTTTGGAGAAGGCATTGATAAAGATGTAAAGGAACAGGTATTGGCGGCTGCTAAGGTGTTAGAGTCAAAAGGTGCTATTGTAGAAGAATTTGACCTGAGTCTGGTGGAATATGCCATTCCTGCATATTATATTATTGCTTCCGCAGAAGCAAGTTCGAATCTGGAGCGATTTGACGGAGTAAAATATGGATATCGTACGGATTCTTTTACAGATTTGCATAACATGTATAAGAAGACCCGTTCAGAAGGTTTTGGTGCAGAAGTAAAACGTAGAATTATGCTGGGTTCTTTTGTATTAAGCTCCGGTTACTACGATGCATATTATATAAAAGCACTGCGGACAAAAGCCTTAATAAAGCAGGCATTTGATAAAGCCTTTGAAACTTATGATGTGATTCTTGGACCGGTTGCACCAACCACTGCTTTGAAACTGGGAGAAAGCTTGTCAGACCCGTTAAAGATGTATTTAGGTGATATATATACTGTTTCTGTCAATCTGGCAGGATTGCCGGGCATTTCACTACCTTGTGGTTTTGACCAAAATGGAATGCCGGTTGGTATGCAGTTATTAGGAAAAGCATTTGATGAAAAATCAATTATTCGGGCAGCCTATAGCTTTGAACAGACAATGCAGTATAAGCGTCCGGCAACATTAACAGAAAGGGGGCTGTAACATGAGTAAAGCATATGAAACAGTCATTGGTTTGGAAGTACATGTAGAATTAGCGACAAAAACTAAGATTTTCTGTGGATGTAGTACGGCATTTGGTGGAGCACCGAATACACATACCTGTCCGGTCTGTACCGGTATGCCGGGTTCACTTCCTGTATTGAATAAGGGTGTTGTTGAAAAGGCAATCGCAGTTGGATTGGCAACCAATTGTACCATTACAAAGAATTGTAAGTTTGACCGTAAGAATTATTTTTATCCGGATAATCCTCAGAATTATCAGATTTCTCAGTTGTATTATCCGATTTGCAGAGATGGTAAAATTGAGATTGAAGTAGAAGGTAAGAAGAAATACATTGGGATTCATGAGATTCATATGGAAGAAGATGCCGGAAAGCTGGTTCATGACCCATATGATGACTCTTCACTAGTAGATTTTAATCGTTCCGGCGTGCCATTGATAGAGATTGTATCGGAGCCGGATATGCGTTCTGCAGAAGAAGTAATTGCATACCTGGATAAGCTTCGGTTGATTATTCAGTATTTAGGAGCATCGGATTGTAAATTAAATGAAGGTTCTATGCGTGCGGATGTAAATTTGTCTGTTCGTGAAGTGGGAGCAACAGAATTTGGTACTCGTACAGAAATGAAGAACTTAAATTCCTTTAAGGCAATTGCCAGAGCTATTGAAAATGAAAGAGAGCGTCAGATTGATTTGCTGGAAGAAGGAAAAACAGTGATTCAGGAAACCAGACGCTGGGATGATACCAAGGGGTATTCTTATGCGATGCGTTCCAAAGAAGATGCCCAGGATTATCGGTATCTTCCGGATCCGGATTTGGTTCCGATTATTATCAGTGATGCATGGTTAGAAGAGATTCGTGCTAAGCAACCGGAATTACGGGCAGAGAAGCAGGCTCGCTATAAGGAAGAATATGATATTCCGGAATATGATAT
>CAMEWU010000066.1 GCA_945946715.1 uncultured Clostridium sp.
ATAGAAAGGAAGACAGAATGTTAAAATTAATGACCCCGGGGCCTACCCGTGTTAGAGAAAATGTAAGAATGGCAAGAAGCCTGGAAACCACCAATCCGGATTTGGACTTAGAGTTCTATGATTATTATAAAGATACTTGTGAATTGATTAGTGAACTTCTAAATACAAAAAATCCTGCATATATTTTAAGTGGCGAGGGAATTCTGGGATTAGAGGCGGCTTGTGCGTCTTTAACAGAACCCGGCGACCGGGTACTGGTAATTGATAATGGTGTATTTGGACGAGGATTTGCTGATTTTGTACGGATATATGGTGGTGAATCTGTGCTTTATACTACGGATTACCAGAAACCAGTAGATGCTGCTGCATTAGGTGAATATTTAAAACGGGATCATAATTTTAAGTATGCTACAGTGGTTCACTGTGATACACCAAGCGGTAGATTGAATCCGATTCAGGATATCTGCCCACTGTTAAAATCGTACGGAATTCTGACAGTTGTGGATGCAGTAGCATCTATGTTTGGAGAACCGGTTCAGGTAGATGACTGGCAGATAGATATTGTATGTGGTGGTTCTCAAAAAGCATTATCTGCACCGGTAGGACTTACCTTTGTTACAGTTAGTGCTGCTGCAAGTCAGGCGATGAAAGAGCGGAAGACCCCGATTGCATCTTTCTATGCGAATTTAACAACTTTTGAAAACTATTATGAGAATAAGTGGTTCCCATATACGATGCCAATTAGTGATATTTATGGCTTACGACAGGCATTGGAAAATGTGAAAGCAGAACCGGATATTTATGAGCGTCACAAACAGGTTGCAGATTATGTTCGCAATACATTAATTGCAGCCGGTTATCAGATTTATGGAACCGGCGGTTTTGCAAATACGGTAACAGCGATGGAAGTACCGGAGGGTATGGAAGCAAAAATGATTCTGGATGGCGTGGCAAAAGAAGCCGGCATTATGTTGGCAGGTTCCTTTGATGTGTTTGCAGGTAAACTGATTCGAATTGGACACATGGGTGAAAATGCAAACATGAAAGATGCAAAACTTACAGTAGAAGCCTTATTAAAGGTATTGTCGAAATGAAAATAATGGGTTATAATAAGGCTGTGTGATATTCACAAGGTAGAATTACTGGAAAGGAGTTTGTGCTATGACTAAGGTGAAAGTTTTACTGGATTCCATTGACAAGGTTAAGAACTTCGTTAACACATTGATTAAGTTTGATTGTGATTTTGATATCAGCTCCAGCAGATATACGATTGATGCGAAGTCGATTATGGGTATCTTCAGCTTGGATTTATCACAGCCATTGGATATGATTATTCATAAAGATGGTGATATTTCTGATATTTTAGAAGCAATTGCACCATATACGGTTGAATAATGATGGGAATACGTATAGTATGTTTATGGCAGCTATAGTGTCGGAATGAGAGGAGAAGCAAGCATAGGTTTGCTTCTTTTTCTGTATTAGTATAAAATATAGAATCTTTCACAAACTAACATAGGAATGAAAAGAACGAGGTGAACAGTATGAAAATTATGTTTTATGATACGAAACCCTATGATAAAATCTGGTTTCAGCCTATGGGCGAGGAAATGGGATTTAAAATTAAATTCCAGGAAGTAAAACTGAATGAGGATACTGCAGTTTTAGCAAAAAACTATGACGCAGTCTGTATATTTGTAAATGATGATGCAAGAAAAGAAACCATTCAGGTATTACAGGAAGTAGGAATCCGAACGATTCTTCTTCGATGCGCAGGATTTAATAATGTAGATTTGAAAGCGGCACAGGCAGCCGGAATCCAGGTGCTCCGGGTACCAAGTTATTCGCCGGAGGCAGTAGCAGAATACGCCATGGGACTGCTGCTTACAGTCAATCGTCAGATTCATAGAGCTTATGTCCGGACCAGAGATTTTAATTACAATATTAATGGTCTGATGGGAATTGATCTGGTAGGCAAGACTGCAGGTGTAATCGGAACCGGTAAAATTGGTCAGATGATGATTGATATTTTGAAAGGATTCAAAATGCACATTCTGGCGTATGACCCTTATCCGGTAAAGGGACTGGATGTGGAGTATGTAGAACTGGATCAGCTGTTTGAACAATCAGATGTAATATCCCTTCATTGTCCATTAACCAAGGATACAAAGCATATTATTAATAAGAAAAGCATTGCAAAGATGAAGGATGGGGTTATTCTGGTAAATACGTCCAGAGGTGGTTTGATTAATACGGCAGATTTGATTGACGGATTAATGCAGCGGAAATTTACAGGTGTAGGACTGGATGTATACGAAGAGGAAGATGCTTATTTCTTTGAAGATAAGTCTAATGATATCATTACTGATGAAGATTTGATTCGGTTAACCAGCTTTCGAAATGTGGTTCTTACCTCCCACCAGGCATTTTTTACGAAAGATGCAATGGAAGCAATTGCGAAAGTGACGCTGGATAATGCAAAGGCAGTAGAGGAAGGGCTGGAATTGAAAAATCAGGTGTTGCCATAAACAAATGATTCTTATGTCCGATTTTTTCAATAAAAATCATATAAGATAGTTTATTTTAATTGTAACAAGCGTACGAAATGTGTATGGAACGAAGGTGTTCTCTTAATTGAGGACACCTTTTTTTGCGATGTTTCCGCCGCTAAAGTAATAGGAAAGGAAGTAAACACTATGCAAAAAGTAACAGAAATTTTTGGATCATATGTATTTGATGATGCAACCATGAAGGAGCGTCTTCCTAAATCTACATATCGGGAATTGAGAAAGACCATTGATTTTGGAGAGCCATTAAACAATGAGGTAGCAGATGATGTAGCACTTGCCATGAAGGATTGGGCTATTGAACTGGGAGCTACCCATTATACACATGTATTTATTCCTTTAACAGAAACAACAGCAGAAAAGCATGATTCTTTTATTAATCCGGTTGGCGATGGTAAGGTCATGATGGAATTTACCGGTAAGGATTTGCTTCGGGCAGAACCGGATGCATCTTCTTTCCCATCCGGTGGTATCCGTGCTACCTGTGCAGCCAGAGGATATACAGCTTGGGATTGTACTTCACCGGCATATGTAAAGACCAGTCAGGATGGATGTTCCGTATTATGTATTCCAACAGCCTTTACATCTTATACAGGAGAGTCTTTGGACTATAAGACACCGTTGCTTCGTTCTATGGATGCATTAAGCAGAGAGGCAAAGCGGGTACTGGCTTATTTCGGTAAGGAGCCGGCAAAGGTAACTGCTAATGTAGGACCGGAGCAGGAATACTTCCTGGTAGATAAAGAAAAATTCATGAAACGTGAAGATCTGAAGCTGACAGGACGTACTTTATTCGGTGCACCGGCTCCAAAGGGACAGGAATTAGATGACCAGTATTTTGGTACTATTAAAGAAAAGGTTTCTTCTTTCATGAGTGACTTGAATGCTGAGCTTTGGAAATATGGTATTATGGCAAAAACCCAGCATAATGAAGTAGCACCGGCACAGCATGAAATTGCACCAATTTTCGGTACTACCAATGTTGCTACAGATAATAACCATTTGTTAATGGAAACTTTACAGAAGGTAGCCTTAAGAGATGATTTGGCATGCTTGTTATATGAGAAGCCATTTGCAGGCGTGAACGGTTCCGGTAAGCATAACAACTGGTCCTTCAGTACCAGCGATGGAGAGAATTTGATGGATCCGGGTCCTACACCGGAAAATAATCTTCAGTTCCAGTTGTTTTTAGCTGCTGTATTAGCTGCTGTAGATAACAATGCTGAGATATTAAGATTATCCGCTTCTTCTGCAGGTAATGATCATAGATTAGGAGCCAATGAAGCACCTCCGGCAATTATTTCAGCTTACCTTGGTGAACAGTTAGAGGCAGTTGTTGATCAGATTATTGAAAAAGGTTCTGCAGAAAGTAGTCCGGTTGCTAAGATGTATGAGTCCGGTGTATCTACCCTGCCTTCATTCCAGATGGATGCAACAGACCGGAACAGAACATCGCCATTTGCATTTACCGGAAATAAGTTTGAATTCCGTATGGTAGGTTCTACACAGTCCATCTCTATGCCAACCATGATGTTGAATACCATTGTGGCAAATGAGTTGTCATTAATTGCAGATAAATTAGATGCAGCAACAGATAAAGAAGCTTGTATAAAGGAGACAATCCGGGAACTGTTAACCAAGCATCAGAGAATTATTTTCAACGGTAATGGTTATTCAGAAGAGTGGGTTGAGGAAGCTGCAAAACGTGGACTTCCAAATATCCCTTGCATGGTAGAAGCTGTTCCTTATCTGACAACCGATAAGTCTGTAGCAGTCTTTGAACGCATGGGCGTTATGAATAGAACGGAGTTGGAAGCAAGAGCAGAAGTTATGCTTGAGAACTATGCAAAGAAGATTAATATTGAAGCTCGTACCATGATTGAAATGGCAAATAAGCAGATTATTCCGGCAGTTATGGATTATGAAGGTAAGCTTGCAATTGAAGCTAAGAATATTTCTTTGATTGGTATTGAACCGGAAGCTCAGAAAGAGTTAATTGCACAGATTAATACAAAACTGATTGAGTTAAAGGCTGCAACTGCTAAATTTGAAAAAATCGTTGATAAGGCAGCAGAATACGAGGAAGATATTCCTGCTTGGGCAAAATACTATCACGATCAGGTATTTATGGCTATGAGTACAGTCAGAGAACCGGCAGATGCTTTGGAACTTTTAGTTGCTAAGGAAGCATGGCCATTCCCAACCTATGGTGACTTATTATTTGAACAGTAAAACATAGAGGAAATGTTTGAAAAGGCCGTCCTTTTGGGCGGTCTTTTTGACTTGCATAGATTTATTGTTTTGCGTTATACTAGGAATACAAAAAGAAATAGGATTGTGATATAGTATGAAAGATGTTCATGCAGAAGGACAGAGTAATTTAATATCAGAAGAACAGGCAAGACGGAAGCGGATTGAACGGTATAAGATGTGTATTGTATGGTTCTTTCTTGCTGCAACCATTCTGCCATCTGTAAGTAGTATTATTCTTTTGGGAAGAATTCATACCCTGGAGCAAACAGTGAAGACTATGACAGGGACAGAAGGCAGTGATTTGACTACATTAATTTCCAGTGGCGAGGCATTGATGTCAAATCCGAATGTTAATATGGATGCTTTAACAGGTGAAATTACAAATGATTTGATGATGCCGGACGGCTTAGAACCTGAGAATAGTGATATACCTATAGGAGATAAGCGAGTATATTTAACATTTGATGATGGTCCGAGTATCTATACCGGACAAATCTTAGATATTTTGGAAGCCAATGATGTGAAGGCTACTTTTTTTGTTATAGCCCGAGAAGATGAATCCTACTGGCCGTTTTATAATCGAATCGTAGATGAAGGGCATACTCTGGGAATGCATTCTTATACCCATGACTATAAACAGGTATATGCATCATTAGAGAATTTTGAAGCAGATGTTAGCCGGTTGTCACAGTTTCTCTATGAGCGGACGGGTGAATACCCTACAATTTACCGTTTTCCGGGTGGCAGCAGCAATTCTGTTGCAGATGTTCCGATGGAAGAATGTATTGCTTATCTGAATGAACAGGGAATTGTTTATTATGACTGGAATGCCTTGAATGGGGATGCTGTGAGCAATGAATTATCCCCGGATAAATTAATTGATAATATTATGAACAGTGTGCGGCAGAATCGGACTTCCATTGTGTTGATGCACGATATGCAGTCCAGACACAGTACGGTAGAAAGCTTACAGGGATTAATTGATGTATTGAAGGAGGAAGGCTATGAAATCCTTCCGATTGATGAGAATACACCATTGATTCAGCATGTGCCATATGATAGCGGTTTTCAGGAAGCAACAGATTAGTGTGTTAGTATATTCTGACATCAGAGGAGTAGACCATGAATAAAGAAGAGGCTGTAAAATATATAGAAGAGCGGAATAAGCTGGGTAGTGTCCTTGGATTGGAACATATAAAAGAGTTACTGTTTCGTCTGGGAGAACCGCAAAATCAGTGTAAGGTGGTTCATATTGCAGGAACCAATGGAAAAGGTTCAATTTTGGCATTTATAGACAGTGTTTTACAGGATGCTGGATATCGGGTAGGAAGATATATATCTCCTACCATATTTTGTTATTTTGAACGATTTCAGATTAATGATACATATATTCAGGAAAGGGAATTTGCAGGTTACCTGAGCCGCATTCGGGATGTTGTAGAAGAGATGGAAGCTGAGGGAATACAAGGGGTCACTGCTTTTGAAATTGAAACCGCACTGGCATTTCTTTATTTCTATGATCAGAAGGTAGATTATGTGCTTTTGGAAACTGGTATGGGAGGACGTTTAGATGCAACAAATGTAGTTGACAAACCGGTATGTACCATTTTAGCTTCCATCAGCTTGGATCATATGAAGATACTGGGAGATACAATTCCGGCTATCGCATATGAAAAAACAGGGATTCTGAGAGATGAAGTTCCTTGTGTGGTATATCCACTGAATGAAAAGGCTATGCCGGTAATCGAAGAACAATGTAGTTTACATAATATAACTCCGATTATACCCGATTTGCGACAATTAGTAATCAGAAATGAAGATTTATACTCAGAAGAATTTGATTATAAAAACGTGAATTATAATATTCAAATTCTTGGTACACATCAAATATATAACGCAATTACAGGGATTGAAGCAATAAATATAATAAATCTGGATTTGATAAAAAATCATAAGAAAGCTTTGAAAAAAGTGAATTGCATAAAAGGTTTACATAATGCAACGTGGAGAGGAAGATTTGAGG
The DNA here is from genome assembly GCA_945946715.1 of uncultured Clostridium sp. Taxonomy (GTDB): domain Bacteria; phylum Bacillota; class Clostridia; order Lachnospirales; family Lachnospiraceae; genus CAG-632. Next base: position 6,844 of record CAMEWU010000066.1, read on the forward strand.
TATTGGAGCGCAATCCGTATGTGATTCGGGATGGTGCACATAATTATGATGGAGCCCAAAGACTTTATGAACAGATGACAAAGCATTTTACAAACCGAAGGATAATTTATATAATAGGAGTGTTAGGAGATAAGGAACATTATGCCATGTTATCATTATTGGTACCTTTAGCTTGGAAAGTATATGTGATAACGGTACCGGATAATCCAAGGGCTTTACCGGCCACACAATTGGCAGAGGAAGTCAGGGAGTTCTGTAATCAGGTTGAGATTGCTGATAGTCCGGAACAGGCGTATCAACAGGCAAGAGCCCAGGCAGGGCAGGAAGATGTGATTTTGGCTTTTGGTTCCTTATATTATATAGGAAGAATCGGAGACTGATATGGAACGGGTAGATCGAATTGTGAAGCATAAATTGTTTCAACAGTGCAGAGAACAGATAGATTTAGCAGAACAGAATCGAATCTATTGTAAACATCCTTTGGAGCATTCGCTGGATGTTGCCAGAATTGCTTATATATTAAATCTGGAAGAGCAGGGACCTTTAGATAAAGAAGAGATTTATGCGATGGCATTACTGCATGATTTAGGAAGAAGTGAAGAATATACTTCCGGAAAAAATCATCACATAGCAGGCGCAGAGATGGCAAAAACAATTCTTGAAGATTGTGGATTTGTTCCAACAGAAATATCCATGATTTGTCAGGCAATCGCAGCTCATAAAGCCATAGACGGAGCATATCTCTTCGGTCAGGAAGATGGGCAGCAGTCAAAGAAAGTGGATTATTGTAAGAAATTGCTGTATCGGGCAGATAAATTGTCTCGTAACTGCTTTGATTGCAAGGTTTCAAAAACGTGTTATTGGAAGGATGATATGAAAAATCATCAAATAAAGTATTGAAAAGCATACAATCTGGAGGATTAGAAAAACGTGAGAATAGGCAATAAAATATTTGATACAGAACATGAAGTATATATGATGGGAATTTTAAATGTAACCCCGGACTCCTTCTCGGATGGTGGGCGATATAATACCTTAGACCAGGCATTGTTTCATGCAGAGGAGTTAATTCAGGAGGGGACGGATATTCTGGATATTGGAGGAGAATCAACCCGTCCCAATCATATAAAGATTTCAGAACAGGAAGAGATGGAACGGGTTTGTCCGATTATTGAAGCGATAAAATCTCGTATGGATATTCCGGTTTCTCTGGATACTTATAAATCACAAGTAGCAAAAGCCGGTATTCTGGCAGGTGTTGATATGATTAATGATATTTGGGGATTAAAATGGGATGGCACAATGGCAAAGGTGATTGCAGATGGTAAAGTGGCCGGTTGTCTGATGCACAATCGGAAAGAAGCAATATATGAGAATTATATAAATGATGTAGTAACGGATTTACAGGAAAGTATAAGCCTGGCAAAAGAAGCCGGCATGGACATGGAACAGGTATGTATTGACCCGGGAATTGGCTTTGCAAAGAATTTAGAGCAGAATCTTCAATTGATGAATCATTTGGAACGATTACAAGAGCTGGGATATCCTGTACTTTTGGGGACTTCCAGAAAGTCTATGATTGGTTTAACATTAGACTTGCCGGTAGAGGAGCGGGAAGAAGGAACAATTGCAACTACGGTACTGGGAATTATGAAGGGTTGTTCTATTATTCGCGTGCATAATGTGAAAGCAAATTTACGGGCGGCAAAGATGACGTTGGCAATGTTACGGGCAGAATAGCAAAAGAGGATAAACATACAGGAGTAAAACATGGATGAAATTCGTATCTCTAATTTAGAAGTATTTTGTCATCATGGAGTATATGCAGAAGAAAATACTCTGGGGCAAAAGTTTTTGGTATCAGCAGTGCTTTATACTGATACCAGACTGGCAGGAAAGACAGATCATCTGGAGAATTCTATTCATTATGGAGATGTCTGTCACATGATAAAAAGCATCATGGAAGAACGGAATTATAAGCTGTTGGAAGCAGTGGCAGAAACCGTAGCAGAACGGTTGCTGCTACAGTATGACAGTTTGAATGCAATTCGGTTGGAGATAAAGAAACCCTGGGCTCCCATTATGCTTCCCATCGATACGGTTTCTGTTGTAATTGAGCGAAGCTGGCATACAGTGTTCTTCAGTATCGGTTCTAATATGGGAGATAAAAAAGCACATCTGGATTATGCAGTGGAACAGTTGAAAGCAAATTCCTATAATAAAGATTTGCTGGTTTCTTCTTATCTGGAGACAGAACCTTATGGATATGAAAATCAGGATCCATTTTTAAATGCATGTATTCAGTGTAAAACACTGATGACTCCGGAAGAATTATTAGAGGAAATTCACCGGATAGAGGCAGATAGAAATCGTACCCGGGAGATTCACTGGGGACCACGTACTTTGGATATAGATATTTTATATTATGATAAGATGGTGATTGAGACGTCGGATTTATGTGTACCACATCCGGAAATTCCATTGCGCTCCTTTGTATTACAACCATTATCGGAGATTGCACCGAATTTCAGGGATCCTGTAACCGGACAGACAGTTACCCAGATGCTTGCAGTTTTAAATGAGTATGCAAATAAATAGAACGAACAGAGATAAAGGGAAAGATGATTCGAAAAACCAACGAAAAGAGGCGGACAGAAGTGGATTTAAATCAGATAAGGAATGAGATTGATGTTGTAGATAAGCAGATGGTTGAATTATTTCAGCGACGAATGAAGCTGGCAGGAGAAGTCGCAGAGAGCAAGCGGGCTTCCGGAAAGGCCGTTTATGATCGGCAAAGAGAGTTAGAGAAGCTGGCAAAACTGGGTGCTTTGGCAGATAGTGAATTTAATCGGCACAGTATTGAAGAATTGTTTTTGCAGATTATGTCAATTAGCCGGAGATACCAGTATAATTTGCTGGGGGATCGGGAACATCAAATTGCCGGAGAATATGTTGAGGTAGAACGGCTGGAAATCACACCGAATACCAAGGTGGTTTATCAGGGTGTCCCGGGAGCATTCAGTGAACAGGCAATGATACGGTTCTTTGGTCAGAAAGTCAGCAGTTCCAATGTGGAGCAGTTTGAAGATATTGTAGAAATGATTGAGCAGGGAAAAGCAGATTACGGCGTGCTGCCAATTGAAAACTCATCCGCAGGATTTGTTTCCGGCATTTATCATTTATTACAGGAGCATGATGTTACCATTGTTGGTGGAATTTCCATGGAGGTATCCCAGGCATTATTAGGAATTAAGGGAGCAAAGCTGGAGGATATTCAGACTGTTTATTCTCATCCTCAGGCTCTAATGCAGACAAAACCGTTTTTAGATGCTCGTGGATGGAAGCAAATCAGTTTAGAAAATACAGCAGTCAGTGCAAAAAAGATTCAGGAAGACGGAGATAAAACCCAGGCAGCAGTTGCAAGTGTACGTGCAGCAGAGCTTTATAATCTGGAAGTGTTAAAACCGGCAATTAATTCCCAGAAGCATAATACCACAAAGTTTGTAGTGGTATCCGGGAAAAAGATGTATACCAAAGATGCAGATAGTATCAGTATCAGTTTTTCATTGCCTCATGAAAGCGGAAGTCTATATAATATTTTAGGGCATTTTATATTCAATGGACTGAACATGACCAGCATTGAGTCAGAACCGTTAGAGGACCAGCAGTGGGAATATCGATTCTTTATAACCTTTGACGGAAATCTGGGAGATGCATCCGTGCAGAATGCAATTACAGGTGTTCGAAGTGAGTCATCAGATTTTAAACTTCTGGGAAATTATAGGATGATATCGTCAGAAAATGAACATAAGAATAACATTTAATTTGGAAAGGGAGGAGTAGATATGGCATATCAGATGTTTGCCGCAATTAACGTAGGTTCCAGTGATATTTCTATGAAGATTTTTGAAATTACTGCGAAATGGGGATTTCGAGAGATAGACTGCATCAGCCATATTCTGGAATTGGGAAGTGACACTTACCGGCTGGGATATGTGGGAAATGAAAAAATTAATGAACTATGCGATTGCCTAATGAAGTTTAAAAATAAAATGAAAGAGTATGATTGTAAGG
>CAMEWU010000067.1 GCA_945946715.1 uncultured Clostridium sp.
TCTGAAATTCTTTAGAATTTTCAGGGTTGTCTTATTGTTTAATTATCATGGTTCTCTTTAACTATTTGCTTCTGCGTTTTCCGCGTCAGCAATGACAATAATAACACTATGATATTCTATTGTCAACAACTTTTTTTGATTTTTTTCAAAGTTTTTTTAAAACCTGCTTTTTTGCTGATTATTACTACATTTTCAACACATTGGAAACATTTGTAATCGTATTCATGAGCCAGTTATGGTCATATAAAAAACTCAGTACCGGATTCTCATTAATTTGCATAAATGCTTTCATACCTAATTCTGTGTTTCCAAACAATGAAATCACCACAAATAAGCTCCATATAATAGCAAGAGCCTGAATCAATCCCAAGCATATGCCACCCGTTTTATCAATTCCATGAATAATCGGTATTTCTGTCAAAGCTTTTGTAACATGCACCAATACAAACAAAGCAATGGATATTACGATTTGCATAACTACAAAAGCAATTCCATTCATCATGATACAACTTAAATAATGTGCCAGATATTCCTGAAAGCCTTTTACATTAAATCCTTCATATACCTCAGAATTATTATTGTTCACAATTGCCATCTTTAATATTTCCGGACATGGCAGTTCATCAATTAACTGCATTTCTTCTATCCTTGTACTTTCTTCCTTGGTAATATCCAGATCCAATTGTTTTACAATTGCTGTCTCAATTTTTTCATTTATAGATGTGTACTCTTGCAACGCTTTGCTTACATAAGGGGTTGCATACATGGACAAAACAATTGCCAGAATCGTGGCACCCGAAACCAATACTGATTGAAACAATCCTCGAGCATACCCTTGCCAGATACAGATGCCTGCAATAATCAAAAGAATAATACTTAATACATTCATAGTTTCCTCCATAACAAAGAAAGTGCAACAATTATTGCACTTTCTCTCCATCTTCTTCTGTATATTGTAGCTTTATAATTTCAGTAGAATCATCATAAACTACTATATACTTCCTATCCGCTCCTGTTGGAATGATATTCCTCACTTCTCGAGGAAAGCAATATGAAAATTTCAGTTTCCCATAAAAATCATATATTTGACATTCCGAATTACCAACAATAATAATTTCATTTTCTGTTGCATATACCTGATTATAAGAAAATTCCAATGTTCTTGAAAAACGTTCCGTTCCATTTGAATCAAATACCCGCATTCTGTATTGTGAATGCTCTTCTTTATTCTCTTCTGTACCAGAGTTTTTTTCAATAATTCCTACCAGTTTACTGTTATAGAAAATACTCTGTATCTCATTTTCAAATCCTGAAATCACACCTTTTTCACTTGGTTTCTCTTTCATGCTGTAAAAAATAAACTGATTATCCCCAAACGCACAGATTAAATCATTATTCAGGAATTCAATCTTAGGCACTATAGTATCACCTAAATTATTAAATCCGCCAACCAACCGGTCTGTGGTATTCTGTCCTACTTCACCAAAATTATAAGCCGCTATTGTGTTCTGTATTGCAATCCCTTCCACGGTAATATAGCTGCTGACCAGTTTGGTGCCATCATTAGATAACGAAATATCCAACGGATATCCGCTTTCTGCAATTGTTGTCCGAATCTTTGCAATTTCATTTCCGTTTTTGTCATACAGTTCAATATAATTCTCTGTTTCATTTTCCAGTATAACTGCAAAGACTCCCTGAGAAGCAACATCAATACTGCATATAGTATATGGTGTTTCAATATCTGTTACTTTCCCGGTTTCATTTAATATATATACATGGTTCCCATTTAAATCTGCTACTGCAATATATTTCTCGGACACCACTGCTACCGGCTGCTTCATCTTATAGCTTTCTACCCAGACTGCAGATCCATCTTTATCCAGATAGCTGATTCCTTCCTGTCCATATTTTATCAAGCTTCCGTTATAAGCAAGATATTCCATTTTAGTAGCATCTGTGCTTTCTTTCGTAGAAAGCACTTCATAATCATTATAGAATCTATTCTGATAAAATATTCCATATCCAATCCCTGCAGCTACTAAAATCACAACAAGCAGTCCAATTACCCAGCCACCTTTTCGTTTTTTAACCGGCTTTTCTTCACTGTTGCCAGTTGTATTAAATTCCAAAATTTTTCTTTGTGGTTCTGAAGAACCATTCTTTTCTTTTGCCATTCCTGTTCCTTTTCCATTTTATTTATAATAACATTGTTTTCTATTATTAAGGATGCATATAATTTTAACACATTTTCTCTTATAGGACTACTCCTAAATTTAAGGAATTGATGGAATTAATATCTCTTGCCCTACATAGATTTCATCCCCATTTTGCATTTCATTTGCCTCCATAATGTTATCTACATATAGGATAGAGTGATACATAGAAAAGCTAATGGACGAAAGAGTATCTCCATCTTGTACCGTATAATACTGAGGGGTTACACCTGCAGATACCGGTGTGATATCCGTATCTTCCTGTGCTTCCGTTGTGTCCGCATCCGTACTGCCTGTATGGGTTGTCTCACTTTCAGCATTTTCCTGATGTTCTTCCTCCTCCGTAATTGAAGATGTTTCGTCAGATGATGTAGGTTGCTCTGTGACTTGCGTATCGCTTGCCGTATCATCTTCCAGCGGTTCCACATTCGCATTTACAGAAACAACTTTTGTTACAGGTTCCTCTGTTCCTTCCTCTGTCATCAAATCCATCCGATGAAAGGCAATTTCCAGATTTTTTAATCGGTCATAACTATTGATTACGGTAATCCCCAGTGCAAGAAATGCGACTGTTAACAAAGAACTGGCCACATATAACAAACTAATTGGTTTTCGTTCTTTTTCTTCCGTATTCCGTTTCTCTAAACGGCTTCGATATTTATTTAGCAATTCCTGATCCCGCTCTGCTATATCTGTCTCCGATTCTACCATATGGTTCCTTTGACTCATCATGTAGCTTTGCATGGCATCGTTTCTTGTATAATAGATATAATACCCGCTTTGCTTTTTCAGTCCATTATTTTCATATAGATACCATGCATCCTCTTCCTCCAGTGAATCAATCATAAAGAGTGCTTTATCTCGTCCCGGAAAATTATCCACATGAATTTTGGTGATTTTTTCATTTATCTGTATGGATAACCCCATTCGGGATAGAAACCAACCAACCACTTCTAAATCCGAAAAAAAGCGCTTTACATTATTATAGATTTCGCTCCAAATCTCATTCGTAAATGTAATTTCTTCTAAATCAAGCTCCATGTTCTGAGCTTCTAAAGCTCCACTGATGAACAACACTCCTTGATTATTTATCTGCTTGTATTCTCCCAGGAGGATTGCACCTCTGGCATATGTATTTCCCGGTTTTGCCAGCTGATTCAAATACGTCATAACATAATCTTCCACATAAATCCGCCGACTGCCTTGTGGGGTTCCGACCTGACGTATGTTTTTCGGAAGCCGTATTCCCTGAATTTCTCCGTTTTCTGCTTCGTCCTCCGCATTCTCGTATATTACTTCTATCATCTTGCTTCTCCCGCCTTTCTTGACTTCAGTTCTTTGTTAGAAGCATCATAGCACTGAGAAATCAGTTTCCTTATCAAATCTTGTCGTCTTCCATTTATATTCATACGCAATTTATATATTCTTTCGACTTTCTTCTTCCTTTCTCTTATTCCTTTGTCAAAGGAATGTAGAAGTTGACAAATCATCTAATGTCTAAATCTATATTTCCTGTTCATACTCTATATATACGACTTTGAATGAAATGGTGCAATTATGAGAAAAACAATTTACTTTGATGCTTCCGACCAGTTTGCCTATGAAGCACTGGGGCGGGAACTCTATCATTTGCTGGAAAGCAACCGAAAAAGCACACAGCCCATCGTTATCTTATGTATTGGAACAGATCGGGTGACCGGCGATTCCTTAGGACCTCTGGTCGGTCATCAGCTGCATGCTTCTGCAAATAATTTTATAGTGTATGGAAATCTGGAGCAACCGGTGCATGCCATTAATTTGGTAGCAACACTGGACCATATTTACAAAGAATACGAAAATCCCTATGTGATTGCTATTGATGCTTCCCTTGGTTCAAAAGACCATATTGGCTATGTTACTCTTCGACAGGGCCCATTAAAACCAGGGCAGGGAATTTCAAAAGACTTACCTGCCATTGGAGATATCTCCATAACCGGAATTGTTAATATTTCCGGAAGACCAGGAGCATTCCTATTACAGAATACCCGACTATATACCGTCATGAAATTGGTTAACTGCATTACGTTAGGAATCAATCATGCTGAGGATTTTTTCCCGCCTTTGGATTCTATTACCGGAAATTAAAAGGCAAGGGCTCTTATCTTTGCCCTTGCCTTTTAATTAATTTTCTGTTGCCTGTCCTCTATGTGGTGCTTCACCTTTATAAATCGCAATTCCTTCTGATATCGTATCAATTTGTTCCGTTTCCATGATATTGATAATATCATTCAAAACTTCCTCTTTACAGATATTCTTTCCTAAATATTTTGCATATTTATTCGTTATCCCCAAAGCCGCCTCTTTTGCAGCTTCATCTATGCTGTTGCGTTCTTCTTCAACCGCTTGCTGCTGACGCTTCATATCCTCCAGTTTGCCTATTCTTCTTCCGTTAATTTCGTCTGTAATGGTTGCTTTTGTTGTCTTTTCAAATTCCTTTAATGCTTCCTGTTTTTCTTCTGCAATTGCATCCATTTCTGACTGGAACTGCTGAATTTTATCATCATATTCCCCTAATTCATACTGGCTTTCATCCTTATCCTTGTTGATTGCATTCTTAATTGCACGAATGTTCTTGTCATTAGCAATCATCTGATTCCGAATCTTTCTTCCTTCTGCAATGGTATCTCTATGCTTTACCTTAGTCAGATTAAAGATGAGGAAGTAAATTCCCAACACAATTACAATCGTTAGTGCAATAACAATTGCCATAAAATAAGATGCAGCAGCAATTGGCTTGCCTACTAAGATTACCTGTGAAAACAGCATATACATACCAAATGGAATACCAGCTAATCCAATCAAAATAAATACCAGAAGCAGTAAAATTTCCTTAACTCCCTTTGGCATAAACAAAATATAATAAAGGTCAGAACGACAAAATCCCGGAACATGATTCTTCTTAAATAATGTCTTCATCTCCGTCTTTAACTGTCTGGTATTCTCTTTTACACCGGCAGTTTCTTCATCCATTCGTTGTCCAACCCGTTCCGACTTTTCTTTATTCTTCTTATCCTGTGCTTTTTTCATCTTCTTACGGCTGGCATCTAATTGTGAATCATAGGTATTTTCGATTTCAGCTTTTCTCTTTTTAATTGTAGAAGCAATCTCATCATTAATTGATTTTTCTTCCTGTACAATGGCCTTGTGCATTTTATCTTCTTTTTCCTGAAGTTGCTTCTGCTTCTGTTCCAATTGGTTGCAATGAACAACTTCTTCTTTCGCCTGTCTCAAAAAGTCTACGTTTTGATTAAATATATTATCCATTTCCATAGCAATTACCTCCATCAAGGTTCATTTTAGCAAACCAAGAAATAATAAACAACTATTTCTTCTATTTTTAGACGGAAATATCACAAAAACTTCATAATTATTCATCCGGAATCCATTGTGCAATATAAGTTTTTTTTATATAATAGAGTTAGTACTGTTTTTATCAATTGACAGGAGGTTACATTCGGATGAATATTTTATTTTTCTTGATACCAAAAAGCGAAGTTAAATATATCGAATCCGGCATTACCATTCGACGGGCATTAATGCAGATTCAATCTAATACCTACACATCTATTCCTATCATTTCGGAAGATGGTGCTTATGTAGGAACCATTACTGAGGGCGATTTTCTACGCTATTTTAAGAATATTACTACCGGTGAACCGGAACCGGATTTAAGTGAAAACGTCTTAAGCGTCCCTCGCTCTGTCAGTTATGATCCCGTTTCAGTTAACTCTGATATTGAAGATTTAATTTCCAAGGTTACAAATCAGAATTTTGTTCCGGTTGTAGATGACAACAAAAAATTTATTGGTATTATTACCCGAAAAGATGTGATTCAGTACATATACAATAAACTAAAAGCAAACAATCAATTATAAAAATCACATCAATAATAAATTTTATCAGCTTCGAAAATGGGCAGGGTGTTTCATCCTTGCCCGTTTTTCATTTTGAAAAAGAAAGTGAAATAATTTCTGAATTCCCCAAATAATAACTTCAATGCCAATCCATGTTGAAAATGTTATAATCAATTCCAATTTTGTTACATCCATCCTTGCCAATACATAACAAAGCATAGTTGCCATAAATCCTCCCAATGAAAATAAACCATACAAATTCTTCATATTAATTTCCTCCTTTGTTTTATTCTGGAGTCAGCTTAACATGAAGGAATGCCAATCCATGGCAGAATTGGCATTCTTTTTATTATTTATTTTGATTGTGATTCTAAAGAAGTGATTTTCCCTTGCACCTGAAGCGTATGATCCTCTTCCAAGTCGGCAACATCAATGATTTCCTTACTGATAAACTCCGGAAATGTTATAATAACCTTAAATAAATCTCCATCTACACAAAGATGGAACTCCCCATCCTGAAGCTTCACCAGATCCTGCGCAATGGATAAGCCCAGTCCGCTTCCTTCTGTTGTCCTTGACTGATCTCCACGGACAAACCGTTCTATCAATTCTCTGGAATCAATATTTAACGGTGCTTTAGAAATGTTCTTAATTGCCAGTATAATTTTCTCTTCTTCATTTTTTAGGTCAATATATACTCTGGTATCCGGCATTGCATATTTATAAATATTCTGGAATAAATTCTCTAAAATACGAAATGTTCTTCTTCCATCGGCAAATATCATATAAGAATGATCCTGAATACTATCCACCACTTGTAATTTCTGCTCTGCAAACTTATCTTCAAATTCACCTAGGGACTGGCGAAGCAACTCTCCAAAATCAATAGGAACCCGTTCTAATTCAATATTACCTGTCGTAATCTTTGATACCTCTACCAAATCCTCCGTCAACTGTTTCAACCGTTGGGATTTCCGGTCCAAAACCTCAATGTAATGCAACAGTGTTTCATCTTCAATGTTTTCCCGTTTCATCAAATCTACATAGTTAATAATGGAAGTCAATGGAGTTTTAATATCATGAGATACATTGGTGATTAGCTCTGCTTTCATTCGTTCATCATAAATACTCTGTTCCACTGCTTTTTGTAATCCGTCACTAAGGTGATTTATATTTTCAATAATCTCTTTTTCCGTACCAAGACACTTTATGTTATGAACCTGATATTCCAAGTCTCCGTCTGCCAATGCCTTTGTAGTATCCCGAATGGATTGTTCTCCTTTTGACTGCCATATCAAGAGTATCAATACTCCAATATTAAGCACTATTATTATAGTTGCTCCAAGCACAAAAGCCGCATCATAACCCAAACACATAATTCCAAATCCAAAGAGCATAATCATCCAATATAAAATGAATAATTCAACTGTCCTCGCAATTAAATTCTTTTGTCTGGAAATCACCTGAGTCAATCGCTTTATCAGATGAAATATCCACCGAAAAATGCTCCTGTCAAATAGCTGTTTTGCTTTACCACGTCGAACCAAGCTAAGTATTCCAGTCATTGACAGCGAGAAACATATAATAAATACTCCCCAGAATCCTGCTAAATAACTATACCATCCATTCCATGAATACATGAGGTATTCAAACCCGTCTATTATCTTTACCAGCAGAAAACCAATGCCTAAAATTCCCGCAGCAAACATAATTTCTACAGGAAGTTTATCCAAAAAAATCAGGTGTATGGTTTTATCTTCTCTGGAATCCCTTCCACTATTCTTCACAATGACAATGGACATGATAACAGATACAACCAACATGATAATTCCTATTATTAATGCAGGAATGGTATAAGGATAATACTTTCGGAATATCTGGTTTCCCTGTGAAAACACATCAGAATATGGATAAGTTGTATAGACTCCTATATAGAGCTTCTCATCCGGTTTCAATGCAGAATTACTTTGCATAATACCAGTAATAAATTCATCATCCATATATACATTATCACAATTATGAAACTCAACTGTATATTCACCGCTCGCCTTGGGTTCAATAACAAAATATATGTCACAGTGCAGAAGGCGATCTAACTTGTCAACATTTTTAAATACCTGTCTGTCAGTAACCACATAGTATACGATATTCCGCTGTTCGAATGTTGCATTTTCTACTTCTGTTGCATAGTTCAGATAATCTTCTCCAATTTTCGTTTTCAATATGGCGTCCTTACTGGCAAATTGATAAAACAACAAATCAATTCCGGTACAATTATTTACCTCATCCGATATAAAGTATAATTCATCCGGGACTGCATACCATCCATATATACTTGAATAAAACATATCTTCTTCCGGCGAATATACATATCTTATACCATCATAAAATCCGATATATGAATTTGCCGCAAAAGACTCATCAATATATTCTACTTCTGTTGCATTCTCATTAATATCAATACTAATATCTGCTGTTGTATCTTCATCAAAGACAGATTCCAAATCTTCCTCTGAGAATCCTCCTACATCAACAGCATTCGGCTGTGCATTTTCCATAACCAGTTCTACATATTCGTCATGTGTCATCCTAAAAAATTCTGTAGTTTCTTTAATTTGTTCAGAATCTAGTGCCACAGTATACCAGGAATCTTCATATCCACCATCAACCACCTCTAAGCCATAGATTCCGTATCCATTAAAATCCCGGTAAAATTCATAAGAATCAATCAGGTCACGATATGTCACTTTCTGCCATGCATTTCCAAAAATCAAAGTTCCTTCGCCCGTCTTTATATCCGACACAGTAATTTCCATGCTATCGATTTTACCCTTGGAATTTTTAATCAGTCCTACACTATTTCCTATACTGTTCAGTGCATTCGTCAATTCTTCTGCAAATTTTCTGGTTTCCGGAAAGCTCTGACACTGCAAATCCTCATATCCGAATTCCTTTCCCATCAAGCAGAAGAAACCAAGGATAGCAATTGTTATAAAAACAGAAATTCCAAATGCGATAATTCCTATAAACTTTTTCAACATTGTTGATGGACGCATACTTTTTCCTTTCTACATTCTTAATCCAAATGATCCATTTTATATCCTACACCCCACATAACTTTTATGTATTTAGGTTCTTTAGGATTGATTTCTATCTTTTCCCGAATACGTCTGATGTGAACCGACACAATATTTTCGGTAGCATAAGAATCTCCCTCCCAAATGCTTTCATATATCTGGGAACTGGAAAATACAATTCCCGGATTCTGCATAAATAACCGGACAATTTTATACTCTGTAGGCGTCAGTTTCACCGGTTCTCCATCTAAGGTTACCAGCTTTTTATCATCTTCTAACACTAAACCACCATTTACTAACACGTTTTTACGGATTTCCGGCATACTGCCCAGCTTCGAATACCGCCGCAGTTGTGATTTGACTCTTGCTACCAACTCCAGCGGATTAAATGGCTTTGTAACATAATCATCTGCCCCAATGGTTAATCCCATGATTTTATCTGTATCTTCTGATTTTGCTGAAAGAATAATTACCGGAATATTACTCTTTTTTCGCAATTCCAGTACCGCATGTATTCCATCCAGATTAGGCATCATAACATCAATTATCATTAACTGCATGTCCTGCTCTTGTACCAGTTTTAATGCTTCCAGCCCATCATATGCCTTCCAGACCGTATATCCTTCCTGCTCCAGATAGATACTGATTGCCTCTACGATTTCTTTATCATCATCACATACCAAAATATTCATTTTCCTACCTCTGCTTCCCTTCTCTTCTGTCTCCATGTTACTTTTGAATTCCGGTTGCTATCCCTTTTATCTTATCATATCAGTGGAACCTTACAAAAACTTGTGTAGAAAATGAAGATATTCTTAAAACAGCGTACCATCCTCCTTGGATAAGTATAATAAACTGCAGTTCAGAGTGTCTCCTTCCGTTTGCACATAATTGCGATATTCCTGATAATCAATATAATACTCCTTGCCCCATGAAGAGATTCGAAGTAATACCTGCTTATGCTTTCTCCCTAATATGCCGGTTACCGTTACAAAATGACTATGAACAGCTTGATTTCCACTTAAAATAAGCTCTCCATTTGCTGCCATTGTATAAAAAGGAATTCCTTTGCCTCGGAATACAAATGGTGTATTAGGACCAATTGCCAAAATAACCGGCAAATCTTCTTTCAACATCTTTCTCATGACCCGAAGCATCTGTTGATCATCTAAAAAACCCTTCCATGCAATAGTCATAGGAATCCGGTATTTCACACAATATCGGCGTACTGCTGCTGCAACTGCAAATCCGTTCATCCCTCTTGGCATAACCACAGCATATGTATTTGCAAGGTATAACAAATAATTCTTATAATCGTTCCAGTCTAACATATGCCGATCCATTCGGGCAAGACTGGTAACCCCGGTAGCATACATCCGGTTTTCTTTTGCCAAATACAGAAATAAGTCACCAACTGCCACCACACCACATCCCCATTTTCTAAGAATGTATTCCCGGCTCATCCATTT
>CAMEWU010000068.1 GCA_945946715.1 uncultured Clostridium sp.
GAATTGGCATGTGCAGTTAACTGTTCCGACTCTGCAAATGCAATAATATCCTTATGAATCGGCTCTAAAGCTTCTCTGGAATAGTATATAATACTTGATTTCTTTATAAAATCATCCACACTTAACGGAGAAAAGAATTTGGCAGTTCCATTAGTCGGAAGTACATGATTCGGTCCGGCAAAATAGTCTCCCAGCGGTTCTGAACTGTATTCTCCCAGGAAAATAGCTCCCGCATTCTGAACTTTCGTCATCACGTCAAATGGATTTCTCGTTACAATCTCCAAATGCTCAGATGCAATCTGATTGACTGCATCCAAAGCATCCTCCATAGATTCTGCCACCAGCATATATCCAAAGTTTTCCAAAGATTTGGTTATAATCTCTTTTCTGGATAACTGTTCCACAAACTTATCTACTTCCACGGACACCTGATCCGCCAATGCTTCACTGGTAGTAACTAAGATGGCACTTGCCAGTTCATCATGTTCTGCCTGGGATAACAAATCAGCCGCTACATATCTTGGATTCGCCGTCTCATCTGCCAGCACCAAAATCTCACTTGGCCCCGCAATGGAATCAATCCCTACAAAACCATTGACTGCTTTCTTTGCCAATGCAACAAAGATATTTCCCGGTCCCACAATCTTATCCACTGCCGGAATCGTATTCGTTCCATATGCCAAGGCGGCAATTGCCTGAGCACCACCCACTTTATAAATGGCATCGACACCTGCCTCGCAGGCAGCCACTAATGTTGTAGAACACACCTTACCTTCCGCATTACATGGAGTTGTCATAATAATGCTGCCAACACCGGCTACTTTTGCCGGTACAATATTCATTAATACGGAGGATGGATATACCGCTTTTCCACCCGGCACATACACACCTACTTTACTAAGGGCAGTTATCTTCTGTCCCAGTATGGTTCCATTTGGTTTCGAATCAAACCAGCTATACTGCTTCTGCTTCTCATGATAATCCCGAATATTTACCAGTGCCTTACGAATTACCTCTAACAATTCCGGTTCTACCTCTGAATAAGCGGCATCAATTTCCGCCTGTGTAACCTGCATGGTATCTGCCGTCAGCCTTGCATGATCGAATTTCTCCGTATAGGCTAACACAGCATCGTCTCCATTTTTCGCTACGTTATCCACTATTTCCTGAACTACTTCTACATAAAAACCGTAATTATTCGGACTACGCTTTAATAAATCATTTAAGATATTCTTTTTGGTTTCTTCTGTTAATTTTACCTTACGCATCTATATATGCCTCCTGCTATGTAATTACTTAGTAATTAATCCATTTAAATCATTTAATAATTGACGAATCCTCTGATGCTCCATCTTCAGACTAACCTGATTCACAACAATTCTGGCAGATAACGGACAGATTTCCTCTAGAACCTCTAATCCATTTTCTCTTAATGTAGCACCTGTTTCCACAATATCTACAATCACTTCTGATAATCCTACAATTGGTGCCAATTCTACAGAACCATTTAACTTTACAATCTCTACCGTCTGATTCTTCTGATTCTGGAAATAATCCTTTGCAATATTCGGATACTTGGTAGCCACCCGGATAATCTCATTCTTTTGTAACAATTCTCTTGCAGATGCCGGGCCACAGACACACATCCGACACTTACCCAGATTCAAATCCATCACTTCATATAGGTTTCTGCCTTCTTCTAATATGGTATCCTTTCCAACTACTCCAATATCTGCAGCACCATACTCTACATAAGTTGGTACGTCCGAAGCTTTAGCCAGAAAGAATTTTACCTTTAATTCTTCATTTACAAATAATAACTTTCTGGTATCCGGGTCCTTCATTTCCTCACAGGTGATACCTACCTGTTCCAGCAATCCTAAGGTCTGCTTTGCTAAACGCCCTTTTGCCAGGGCAAAAGTTAAATATCTCATTCTTTTATCCTCTATACTTATTCTCTAATTTCGTTTTTAACGCTGACACTGAAAGGTCTTCGCCTCTGCTCCATCCAGATAAATCAAGGTTTCAAAATGCTCTTTTTCCGCATAGGCTTGATAATCCTCTAAGGTTTTCTTTGCTGACATACGAATTAATTCTACCTTTTTACCTTCTTTTCTCATCTGACAACCCATTTCAATGGCTTTCTGCTGATATTCCCGTTGATATAGAAGAATGATTTCTTTCTCTTCAATCTCCACCGGAATACCCTGACGACTGATTGCATTCATTAATGCATCAATGACAAACGCAAATCCTATGGCTGGGGCATCTTTTCCAAACTGACTGAGTAACGCATTATAACGTCCTCCTCTTACAATGGCATCACCGGTACCATAGGTATAGCCTTTGAATAAGATTCCGGTGTAATACTTAAAATCACTGAGCATACTTAAATCAAAACCCACATGCTCCTCACAATGGTAATATGACAAAGCATGATATACCTTTTCCAAACGGTCAATGGCAATCAGGGAACGCTGATTCTGAACCAGTCCCTTTGCCCGTTCCAGCATCTCTAATCCACCAAATAACTGATCAAAGGACACTAACACCTGCTTTAAGTGTTCTGATATGTCCAAATGCTTTACATATTCCTGTAATCCAAAGAAATTCTTATTCTGAATGTATTCCCGAATGGCAATCTCTTCCTCTTCATGCAAGCCTGCTTCTTCAATAATTCCCTTGAAGAAATCTACTTCACCAACCTCAATCTGGAATTCCTCCAAGCCAACTGCCTGAATGCAATCTACTACTGTAGCAAGAATTTCTGCATCAGCTGCAGAACTGTCATCATTTACCAACTCGCCACCAATCTGGGTAACTTCACATAATTTTCCCTGGTGACTGATTTTGTTAATAAAGGTATTCCCTTCATAGCAAAGTCTAATCGGTAATTCCTCTGTCTCATAATACTTAGCCACACACCGGGCAATACTTGGTGTAATATCCGGACGCAATACCAGAGTATTATTCTCTCTGTCAAAGAACTTGTACATCTCATTGGAAGGTGCAGAACCCTTGTCCCGACTGAAAATATCAAAATATTCAAAGGTTGGTGTCTGAATATCATGATAACTATATAATTCCAACACATGATGAAGCTCACTCATGACCTTTCGTTTTCTCTTATACTCATTGTCATAAATGTCACGTACCCCATCCGGCGTATGTAATAGTTTCTCTTTCATCTGTGTTCTCCTTTGCTTTTTGACATAGTTTGCCTAAGCATAACTACCTAACTTAGTATTATAACATATAATTTTTCATATGCAAGCAAGAGAAAACGGGATTTTCTCAATAATTTTATAGGAATCTATCGTTTTATTTGGGATTTTTATATCATTGAATAAATGTAAAACGAATTTCTAAAGAGCTCAAATGGCATTAGTAAATAAATCTACTTCAATCAAAACTCCAACATAAGGACGTTTATGATTCTTATTTTCAGCAACTTTTGTATCGTATTTTCTTAAGAAATTAATATATTCATCTTTAACTGTATATAATCTCATTTTTTCCTCCTTTCATCATAATAGTTTAAAAAGGGCGATTTCTCGCCCCTTTTTTAGGTTCTCGCTTTATGGTGGAGACTCACCGCTTTTTTAGGTTCTCGCTTTATGGTGGAGACTCACCGCTTTTTTAGGTTCTCGCTTTATGGTGGAGACTCACCAGCTTTGATATTATTATATGCAAAAAGGCAAAATAATGCAAGTTTTTTTTATCATTTTAATATATAATCAAATACATCAATATTCTCAAACCCCATGTCTTTTAAAATGGAAACACTGTTTTCGACATCTGCTTCATCATTATACTCCGGAATCCTTGGTACCCGAATGCGGCATTTTCCCTGCATCTGTACCTTTGCTATGTAGGAAAGATTCTGCAATACCTTCGTGTTGGGTTGCTTCGTGTAGGATTCATAAATCACCGGATTCATAGATTTAATATCAATAATAAACTGATGTACCGGTTGTAATAAATCTTCCAGTGCCTTCTGCTCCACGAACAGCGAAGTCTCAACATTTACATTCACATGCTCCGGCAGAATTTCTATAAATTCCCGGATTGCCTCTGCATGTAATAACGATTCTCCACCACCAAAGGTAATTCCACCATTAGTAGCAAGAAAATAACAATAATCCTGCATAACAACACTTAACAATTCTTCCCCGGTATACTCCTTATAAGGTGCCTCCCTTAAAACCTTTTGATTAATGCAGTACTTGCATTGCAATGGACATCCATATAAGCCAACCAGAGTAGTAACTCCCTCTCCGTCAACGGTCATCCGATGTCTGTTGATTGTCTGAATCTTAAAATTCATATATTACCATCCTACTTTTTCTGATGTATCCTCTTCATCCTCAGGGACATAAACCACATCCCCTTCTAATTCTATCGGCTCCTCGTCCTCGGAATCTTTCTGAGCACCATCATTCTCATCCGTATCATCCGGATTCCAAGTCTCCTCCCCTTCAAGAACTATAGGGTCACTCTCGGTTTCACCCTCCAAAATCATCTCTGTTGTACAGGTAGAGTCACCCGGGTCTACCATTTGAACATCACCGGCTAACTGTCCATAATTACAGCCTGTCAATCCAACACTCATAGCAACTACACCAGTAGCCAAGGCTGTTTTTGCCAGTAATGCCTGATTCAGTCTTTGTTCCTCCTGTTGACACTTCGGACATGTACCGGAACACTTTCCTTCAAATGTACACTCTGTCTGATGTAAATCAACACCGATTTTATCTGCTACTTTTTTCCGAATTTCCTTTAATTTTTTACAACGTTCCTTATGAATATCCATTTCTATCCTCCTCATTTCCGCAATGTTTCTGTTTATGAAGTTTTCTGATTTCCTTTATATAGTGTTATAAATACCGCAGATTGTTGCACATTTTTTTTATTTTCCTGCAATCTTTATTCTCTGGACATTAAATCGCGACTTAAGGGCTCCAGATAATGTACTAAGACTCCATTCTTCCCATGAATAAAATTTTCTTTCGTTAATTCTTCATATTTAAAATTCTTTGGATGTCCCTGTTCCATTCGTTCTACATATTGCTTTAGCTCTTGAAACGGCATATAATACAGCTCGTTTCTGGCAGTAAAGAAAATAATTAAAAAGCTGATTCCCTGCTGTGCTTCGAATTCTTCCATAAAACGATACTGATGTTCATGAATATTCTGCATTGCAAAGGTATCCGTATTGCATTCTTTTGCATCAAAGCAAACAGGAACCCCCTGTACAACGCCGATATAGTCTACCGTTGAATCCTTCTCAAAATAAGCCAATGTGATTTGACTACTTTCCTTATCAATTTTTATTGGTTTAATTGGCGTTGGTATCTTCTGTACCAAAGCCAGGCCCTTTTCACGATATGTTTCATTGGTGAAATTAATCAAATCCTCCAGTGTAGAGCCACGCAGTCCCCGACTGTTCCAGGTTGCCATATGTTCCCTCTTTTCTCATTTGCCGATTATTCTATATATCTATCCTAATATTCGTTACGGTTTCCAGATGTCATTTACTGCCTGTTGCATTTTTCTTGGCAATGATGCCTGAAATTCCTGTTCTGACACAGGTTCCAACACACCAGTCAACTGTGGAAAAACAACTCGGTATGCATGAAGGAACTGATTCTGCAGTCCAAACCGCTCCCGAAAACGAGTATTTGCCTCACGATTGCCGTACTTTGCATCTCCCAGAATCGGATAACCAAGGTAAGCCAAATGAGCCCGAATCTGATGACTTTTTCCGGTGATCAGTTTTACTTCTAATAACGTATATTCGGAATTCCATTGCAATGGATAATAATGGGTTTCAATTCGTTGTGCACCATCTATTGGCTGTTCCGTCACAGTAACCCGATTTGTTTTTTCATCCTTCTTTAAATAAGCGGTAACCTTCATAGCATCCGCCATTTTTCCCAATACTAATGCCTGATAATACTTGCCCATGCTACGGTCTTTTAACAACCGGGATAGTTCCTGACTTCCAGCCAAAGAAATGCCAGCCAGTATGATTCCACTGGTATTCCGGTCTAACCGATTACAGACAGACGGGGTAAAGGTATTCAGCTGTTCCCTTGTCAGACTCCCTTTCTCCAACAGATATCGTATCATCTGCTCATTGATAGAATCATCTGAAAATTTGGCTTTTTGCGAAAGTACACCTGCCGGTTTATTCAGTATCATAATATTAGAATCCTGATAGAGAATCTGGGATTCTTTTAAAACTTCCAATTTCGATTTCTGATTGGCAGTTCCCACACATTTATCTGAATGGAACTTATCAAAGGTTTCATCAGACAGATATATCTGAATCCTGTCACCAACAGCCAACAATTCCTTTCCCTCTGCCCGTTTTTCATTTAACTTAATATTCTTTTTCCGAAGCATTTTATATATGAACCCTTGGGGAGCCTGATTCAATATCTTCCCCAACAATTTGTCCAATCTCTGACCCGCTTCATTCCTATCTACGAATATTTCCTTCATGCTGTATTTCCTTCATGTTATATTTCCTTCATGTTATTGTTCCCTATATTTTTATCAAAATCCTTATATATCCTTACACACATACATCTAGCATCCGTTGCCGCAAACGATCACATTTAACGGATAAATCCTCTTCCGCGATTGGTGCCTCATTCACACAATTCAATAATTCATCTACAGACCGGACGGTATATACAGCATAATCATATCCGGTCTTTTCCACAATCCCCTGCACATATTCCCGCTGCTTTCCTGCATCATATTTCTTATCATTGGAGCCACCCCAAAGCAAATAAATATTTCCCTGGTCAATAACCAGACAAGAAGCAAAGGAAATTGCTTCGTAAGAACTTAACGCCATATCAAATAATACAATACAATTGGAACGTTCGGAAAGCTGAGTCTGTATCCGTTTCCCATCTTCTTCCCCTAGAGAATGGAATTTTGCAACAATAATCCATAATGTCAATAGTTTAGCAAATGGGAGTGACAGAATCACCGGCACCAGAATCGCTACATGCTTTACTGTATGAAAAATCAAATAAATACCAATCGCCAATCCTACAATTAAAACAGCAAGAATTAACGAATATAAACCATATTTCTTTTTATAGGAATTGATATATCCAAGTGTTCCTTTTTCCATAATATTATGTTCTCCTGCCTTTAAGTAATTACGAAATTTCTTCTTTTAATAGTTCACAATAATCCTGAATGGCATAATCTGCTTCCCGTATCTTCTCTTCCCAGATTTGACTGGTCGCATCATCCGCTATAGCACAGGTACGCATTCCGGCACGTTTGCCTGCCCAAATTCCTTCCACAATGTCCTCAAAAACAAGACAATGTTCCGGTGCAATCTGTAAATCCTCTGCTACCAGTAAATAAATATCCGGCTCCGGTTTCCCATGTTTCACCTCACAGGCGGTATGAACGGAATCCATATATCCATCGATTCCTCTGGCTTTCAGGGTTAAATCAACTAAATGTCTGGAATTACTGGTTGCCACTCCGGTTTTAATTCCCCGCTCCTTTAAATATTTTATAAATTCAAACGCACCGGGTTTTAAGGGAACTTCCCTTTGATATTTTTCTTCTGCCAAGGCATTCCAAATATCCTTCATCTCCTCTACGGAATCCGATATCTGATATTGTTCTTTAATAAAATCTGCTGTTTCCGAAAAACTCATACCGGATATTCGTTGTTGAAGGTTTTCCGGTACTTCTAACCCATGTCGGCAAAAGTATTCCCGGTCAATGGCAGCCCATACCCACATGGAATCTACTAACGTTCCATCTAAATCAAAAATAACTGCCTGTATCTGATCCAGCATCAACTCTGATTTCTTTATCTGATTTTCATTCTTATCATTCATCATAAACACATTATTTCCTTATCTGCTAATCATAAATAACTATAACCATCGCCAACCAGCCAGATACTTGTTCTTAAGTGTACCATTGGTAAGCTTTCCCCAGCCAAGAGGATATCCATCTACACAGAACAACACCATTCCATTGGCTCCTTCCAATTCAATGGTTTCCCCCTTCAGATAACGAATGACCCGCTCATCCGAAACCGGCAGTGAAATAGCATTTTTATATTCCTCCATACGAAGTGCCATTGCCAAAGACTGACTTGGTTCAAATCGGTTCTTTTTACATTCACCTAAAAACAAACCATTGCGTAATAGACGTAGTCCTTTCACATCCGGCATGGTTTCAGGCAGATAATACAACCGATCCTTTTGCAGCTCCATCCGGCTCATATCCCAATCCCAGTGAATATCATTTAAAAATTCCAATACACCATCCGGCAGTTTTACCTTCGTCAGATGATGCCAGTTTACACCATACTGATTATTAATATCTTTTTTCTTTAACATGGCTACAAAATGTCCCTCTCCCTGAATACGATGGGGCCACAATCGCCTGCATTTCTGAACATCCGGATTGCCAGTCCGACTCCATTCCGGATGACCGGTGTCGAATCCCTCGTACATTGGAAGCTCTACAAGCTCCAGTTGTTCGTCTAACTCCAGCAAATAGTCCATAGCCTGTTCATTTTCTTCCGGTGAAAAGGTACAGGTAGAATACACCATTGTTCCACCCGGTCGAAGACATTTTACCATTTCCCGCAAAATACTTTGCTGGAGGTTTACAAAGAGGTCTACTCCATTGCTCTCCCAAGCCTTTACCATAGAATTGGCTTTTCGAAACATTCCTTCTCCTGAACATGGTGCATCAATTAATATTTTATCAAAAAATCCGGGAAAATGCTCAGCTAAGGTATTGGAAGGCTCACTCATAACCAGCATATTGGATACACCAAATAATTCCAGATTCTTAAGCAGTGCTTTTGCTCTGGAGTTACTGATATCATTGGAAACCAGCAATCCGGTTCCCTTCAGCTTTGCCGCCAATTCTGTAGACTTGCCCCCCGGTGCAGCACAAATATCCAGCACTCGATCCCCCTCTTCAATAGGAAGAACGCTTGCCGGTGTCATAGCACTTGGTTCCTGTATATAATATAATCCTGCATAATAATAGGGATGCTTT
The DNA here is from genome assembly GCA_945946715.1 of uncultured Clostridium sp. Classification (GTDB taxonomy): domain Bacteria; phylum Bacillota; class Clostridia; order Lachnospirales; family Lachnospiraceae; genus CAG-632. The sequence goes on from CAMEWU010000068.1 coordinate 9,067, forward strand.
GCCGGCTGAACCGTATCATCATAGTAGAATCCATTGGAACACCATGGAACCGGCTTTAGAGAAAATGGAGATATCCGTAGAAATTCTTCTACGGATATCTTACTGGTATTTACACGTAATCCATGAAAAGATGGCATATCCAAGGAATTCTGATAATCTAAAAATTCCTGTCCCAACATGTCCTTCATGCGTATCTCAAACTGTTCTGGTAATTTCATTTTTGACTCCTAACGATGCTTTTGTATTAACTCAGACTTTGTGCTTTGTAACCTTCTGCAATAATATCTAATTCCTTAGAAAACCGTTCTAATTGCTCTAAATCCTGTGTTGCAAAAATCTGATAAAACTCTTCCTGTATTTTCAATACTTCACGCTTATTTGCCACATGATACAGATTCTGAATATTTACAAGAATATCGGATACAATATTCGCTTTAATCGTAAACATGTTCTGGGCATCAATAATCTCATCACGAACCGATGACATTTCCGAATCCAAAGCAACTATAGCATCTGAAGCAGCATATAACCGTTCCCGCACATGTGCCGGCATATTTCCATGATACTTATACTGAAGAGAATGTTCAATGGTTGCCCAGAAATTCATGGCCATAGTGCGAATCTGTATCTCTGCCTGTAATCTTCTGGTACCCTCTAAGGTATAAACATCATAATAAACAATAATGTGGTAACTTCGATAACCACTTTCTTTATAATTGGATATGTAGTCTTTCTCACATTTAATTTCCATGTCCTTTCGATTCCGGATAATCTCAACTACCTTATCTATATCTTCCACAAACTGACACATAATCCGGATACCGGCAATATCATCAATTTCATCTTCGATTTCTTCAATCGCCAGATTCTTTTTATTCATCTTATCCAAAATGCTGGAAATCTTCTTTACTCTTCCCATCACCTGTTCAATTGGTGAATATTGTCCTTTACTTCGATACTCTTGTATAATATGATTGAATTTTACAACCAGTTCATCCACTGCAAGCTGATAAGGCGACAATATCTCCCGCCATAATTGTATCTCCATATAACCACCCCTAATTGTCCTGATTTCTATCGTAAGAATTCCATATAAGTTCTAAATTCTCCCATAACATAACTTATAGAATCAGTATAGCATAACTTTCATAAAATTCCAATGTAGGAAAGAGGAAAAAGTTAGTCATTTTTCAAGAAAAAATACGGATTTACACTAATCTCAGTTCCCTTCTCATCGTATATATAGATTCCTACATGTAAATGAACATCGAACATTCCAACCGTACCCTCTTCCCCATAACCGGAATCTCCCATGAAACCCAAAAGCTGACCGGCATAAACTGTATCACCCGGTTTAAGCTGAGGAGCATAAGAATCTAAATGTGCATAATAGTAGTATATTCCTTCTTCCGATTCGATACCCATTCTCCACCCACCTAATTGCAGCCATCCCATGTTCTGAATAACCCCATCCGTCATGCTC
>CAMEWU010000069.1 GCA_945946715.1 uncultured Clostridium sp.
ATTATTTATATTCATAATTTAAATAAAAATTTTGAACAAGAAGTACTGAAAACCATGGAAGAGATTTCTTCTCAGGAAGTCGTTTTGATTCAGACGGAGATAAATGGAAAATCCAGTTTGCTGAAAGATATAGCAACTGTATTGGACATTGATTTTGATGCAGAGCCGGAATATATTTTACGCTCAGTTCGAAATCAATTATCACCTATAGTAAAAGAAAATGGTTTTCGTGGAATGGGTATTATTTTTCCGGATGGTACTGCATATTCTACCACGGGTGATATCTATAATAATACAATGAACAATCAGTTTTATCTGTCTGCCATGGAAGGGAATACCACAATTTCAGAACGAATTCCCCTTGATTCTTCAGCAACAGAGTATGTAAATGTATATACAACACCGATTCTGGATAAGACAACCAAGGAACCTGTAGCAGTCTTATTTGCAACTTATCGGACAGAGAAATTTCGTTCCACTATTGAAGTGGGTTCTTTTCATGGAGAAGGATATTCTTATGTGGTAACAGAGAGTGGAGATGTAGTGGTTGATTCAGAACATGTGGGGTCTTTTCAAAACATGTCAAATATATATACATCTATGTTAGAAGTTGATGAAACGAATAAAGATGCAGTAGAACAACTAAAAGCATATATTGAAACAGGAGAAAATGGTAGAGTAGTATTTAGAAATAAAGTTAATAAGTATATGTATTGCAGGCCTATAGACATAAATAACTGGTATTTACTAACCGTAGTACCAGTGAGTGTGGTGGATACACAGATGAATATCGTAATCCGGAATACAATTGTACTGGTTATTATTTTAGTCAGTGTATTTGGTGCTTTAATTGGACTGATTGTAAAACAGCAACGAAAAAAGCAGGAAGAACTGTTGACATTAGCATATGTGGATCCAATTACCGGTGGTCATACTTTTGCAAAATTCCAACAGTTATTTGCAGAGACCATGCGAAGTTGTCCGGAGCAAAAGTTTGCTTTGGTATCGTTAGACTTAAATAAGTTTAAGATGATAAATGATTTGTATGGGTATGATGAAGGAGATAAAATCATCCGGAATATGAGTCGGTTATGGGATGAGAATTTACGTCCCCATGAGTTTTGTGGTCATCGTATGGCAGATCGGTTTGTAGTGCTGTTGACATATAATAGCCAGGAAGAATTAAAACAACGGGTTCAAGAATATCGTCTGCAATTACAGGAAACGGCAAAGGGAAAATACAAATTAAGTCTTCGGGTTGGGATTTACCAGATGGAAGAAAATACTGAGCCTTTTTCTACGGTTTACAGTCGCTCTATGATGGCTTTTTCTGCAGCAAAAGATTCCGGCAAGCATTTTATGGCATTTTACCAGTCTGATATGGAAGAACAGATGATTTGGGAAAAGAATGTTGAAGATGAATTCCAGAAGGCACTGAAAAATCATGAATTTGTAGTATTTTATCAGGCAAAAATCGATGCGGAAAGCGGGAAAATTTCCGGTGCGGAGGCATTGGTGAGATGGATAAAACCGGATGGAACCATTATACCACCCAATCGATTTATTCCGGTTCTGGAGAATAACGGAAGCATTGCTGAATTGGATCAGTATATGTTTCGTGAAGTCTGTATTCATCAGAAAGCATGGATGGATGAAGGTAAAAAAATAGTTCCGGTTTCCGTAAATTTGTCCAGAATTCAGCTGGCGGACCGGGAATTTGTTAATACATATCAGGAAATTCTGGAAGACACAGGTTTGCCATCCCAGTATGTTGGGCTGGAATTTACAGAGAGTGCAATGTTTGATAATGAAGAAGTATTACGAGAAACAGTAGAGCGGTTGCACAAGCTTGGTGTAAAGGTTCTGATTGATGATTTTGGGGTAGGATATTCCTCTATGATGTCACTCAAGGTAATACCGGTTGACATACTAAAAGTGGATAAGAGTTTTATTGATAGTATAGGAGATGAACGTGGAGATAAGATTGTAATCAGTATTATAGAATTTGCACTTTCTTTGGGAATGAGTGTAACAGCAGAGGGTGTAGAGAATGATTACCAGTATTACTTTTTGCGGTCTCATCGTTGCAATGACATACAAGGGTATTATTTCTCAAGACCAATTCCGGCAAGTGAATATTGCAAAAAGTTTCTGATTTCTGCCAATGGTTGAAAAAAGGTGGAAATAATACTATAATATGTCACTGATTAAAGATATAGGAAACCAGGAGGCTGTTATGGCAGGAGAATACCAAAAAGAAATAGAAAAACGTAGAACCTTTGCAATTATTTCTCATCCGGATGCAGGTAAGACTACTTTGACGGAGAAATTCTTATTATATGGCGGGGCTATTAATACAGCTGGTTCCGTAAAGGGAAAAGCAAATTCTAAGTATGCAGTATCGGACTGGATGGGAATCGAGAAAGAAAGAGGTATTTCTGTTACTTCCTCTGTACTGCAGTTTAATTATGATGGATATTGTATCAATATTCTGGATACACCGGGACATCAGGACTTCTCGGAAGATACCTATCGAACCTTAATGGCAGCAGATTCAGCTGTTATGGTAATTGATGCATCGAAAGGTGTAGAAGCCCAGACAATCAAATTGTTCAAAGTATGTGTCATGCGTCATATTCCGATTTTTACATTTATCAATAAAATGGATTTGGAAGCGAAGGATTCCTTTGAATTGTTAGATGATATTGAAACGGTTCTGGGAATTAAAACTTGTCCAATTAATTGGCCGATTGGTGCCGGAAAACGATTTAAGGGAGTATATGACAGGGAGACCCGACAGGTTTCCATGTTTCAGGCAGTTTCTGTTGGTGGTTCTAAGTCAGCAGCAGAAACGGATTATGATATAGATGATCCTAATCTGAAAGAAGCCATTGGTGAAGAGCTATATCAGCAGTTGGTGGATGAAGTAGAGCTTCTGGATGGTGCCAGTGATACCTTTGATCAGGAACTGGTGAACCGGGGAGAACTATCTCCCGTATTTTTTGGCTCTGCGTTAACTACCTTTGGTATCGAAACATTTCTGGAGCATTTTTTGAAAATGACCCGGTCCCCATTGCCACGAATGTCAAATGAAGGATTAATTGATCCTGTTGAGGCACCGTTTTCAGGCTTTATTTTTAAGATTCAAGCGAATATGAATAAAGCTCATCATGACCGAATTGCTTTCATGCGTATATGTTCCGGTAAATTTGATGCGTCAAAAGATATTTATCATGTGCAAAGTGGACGAAAGATGAAGTTGTCCCAGCCACAGCAGATTATGGCACAGGACCGGAAGGTAATTGATGAAGCCTATGCCGGAGATGTGATTGGTGTATTTGATCCGGGTATTTTTTCAATTGGGGATACGATTTGTGCACCGGGTAAAAAGTTCGAATATGAAGGGATTCCTACCTTTGCACCGGAACATTTCTGTCGTCTGGTATCATTAGATTCCATGAAGAGAAAGCAGTTTATCAAAGGTGTTACCCAGCTGGCACAAGAAGGAGCCATTCAGATTTTTAAAGACTATTCTCTGGATTTGTCAGAAATTATAGTTGGTGTAGTTGGTGTACTGCAGTTCGATGTGCTGAAATACCGGTTGGAAACAGAATACAGTTGTGAGGTGCGGTTGGAACCATTGCCATATAATTACATTCGATGGGTAAAGGATCCTTCTACGGATTTAAATAAGCTAAAGCGTGTAAGTGATTGTAAAAAGGTTAAAGATATGAAGGATAATCCATTGTTATTATTTGCAAATGAATGGTCTATCCGAATCGTATTGGAAAATAATGAAGGACTGGAATTAGAGGATTTCAGGAAAAATTAAATTTACGTTACGTTTACGCATTTGTAAGAAATTGTAAGAATTAACCGATTGTATCAGTATTGGAAATGCGATAGAATAAATACAGTCCATTTGGTCATAGAATCATAAGAGAAAGGGGCGTTAGATATGGGAGTTTTAGGAAGTGCAGGAATTATGGCACTTATCTGGCTGGCCTTGGTAATTCTATTTGTTATTGTGGAATTAATTTCGCTGGGACTGACAAGTATCTGGTTTGCAGCAGGTGCGTTAGTTGCCGGAATTGTAGCAATGGTAGGAGGACCATTCTGGTTACAAGTGATTTTATTCATGGTTGTTTCAGCGGTTCTGTTAGCATGTACCAGAGGTTTTGCAAAAAGACATTTGGATAATAAGATTGAAAAAACCAATGCAGAAGGTCTGGTTGGAAAAAGTTCCGTAGTGATTGAGACAATTGATAATGCTTCATCTACTGGGAAAATACGGATTGGTGACATAGAATGGACTGCGAGAGCAGTCAATGAAACACAGGTAATACCCAAAGATAGTAAGGTAATTATCCGAGAAATCAAAGGCGTCAAGTGTATGGTAGAACCGGAATAAGAAGCTGTATTGCGGTGAAGGAGTACAATTGACATAGGAAAAGAAAATGGAGGTATAGAACATGGGAGAATTTGGAATGAGTGCTGTTGGAGTGGGCGGTTTAATTGGTGGATTTGTAGGTCTTGGAATTTTTATTCTTGTGATTCTGGTGATTATTGCAGTTTCCTGCATTAATATCGTGCCACAGGCACATGCATATGTTGTTGAGCGACTGGGAACTTATCGTGCAACCTGGTCTGTAGGATTTCATTTGAAAGTGCCATTTATTGATAAAGTTGCAAAGCGTGTTACATTAAAGGAACAGGTTGTAGATTTTGCACCACAGCCTGTGATTACCAAAGATAATGTTACCATGCGGATTGATACCGTTGTATTCTTCCAGATTACAGATCCAAAGCTGTTCTGTTATGGTGTTGAAAATCCAATCATGGCTATTGAGAATTTGACTGCTACTACTCTTCGTAATATTATTGGTGATTTGGAATTAGATCAGACATTAACTTCCAGAGAAACAATTAATACCAAGATGCGTGCTACTCTGGATGAAGCAACGGATCCTTGGGGAATTAAGGTAAACCGTGTAGAGTTAAAGAATATCATTCCTCCGGCAGCGATTCAGGATGCCATGGAGAAGCAGATGAAAGCAGAACGGGAACGCCGGGAACAGATTCTGATTGCAGAAGGTGAAAAGAAATCAGCAATTCTTCGGGCAGAAGGTCAGAAAGAGTCATTAATTCTTCAGGCAGAAGCAGATAAGCAGGCAGCCATTCTTCGTGCTGAGGCAAAGAAGGAAGCAACCATTCGGGAAGCAGAAGGTCAGGCAGAGGCAATTGAAGCGATTCAAAAGGCAAATGCAACCGGTTTGGTTTACTTGAATGAGGCAAATCCAAGTGATGCGGTTATTCAGATTAAGAGCTTGGAAGCATTTGCAAAAGCAGCAGATGGTCAGGCAACCAAGATTATTATTCCATCTGAAATTCAGGGAATAGCGGGACTTGCAAAGTCAGTAGTTGAAGTTGCGGCTGAGAAGTAGACAGAACCGGATAGATTCTGAAGGAATTGTAAAAAAGAAAGCTGGGAACTCTGAAACAGGAGTTCCCAATTTTTTATAGAAAAGAACCGTAGATAAATATACTGTAAATGGAGAAAAAGCAAGAGATGAAACAACAGAATCCTGGAATGGTAAAAGGACAAAATCAGATAAAAGCAGGATGCTCATATGTGAAAAAATGTGGCGGATGTGATATGAATCATGATGATTATGAATGGCATCTGAAAAACAAGCAGAAGATGGTGGAACAGAAACTGCAATCCATCTGTAAGGTTTTTCCGATAGAAGGAATGGAACATCCCTATCATTATCGAAATAAGGTACATGCTGTATTTGCACATACAAAGCAGGGAATTATTTCCGGTGTGTATGAGGCGGGAAGTCAGCGGGTCGTACCGGTGGAACAATGTAAAATAGAAGATGAGAAGGCAGATGCTATTATTCAAAGTATTCGACAACTGGCAAAGACATTTCGTATAAAAATTTATAACGAGGATACAGGATATGGTTTTTTACGTCATGTGTTAATCCGAAGGGGATTTGTAAGTGGTGAGATTTTAGTTGTACTTGTAACGGCAGAGCCCATGTTTCCTTCTAAAAATCACTTTGTCCGGGAACTGCGAAAGCTTCATCCGGAAATTACAACGATTGTGCAGAATATCAATGCTCGTAATACCAGTATGGTATTAGGAGAACGAGAAATACTGCTATATGGAAAGGGATATATTCAAGATGTACTTTGTGGTAAGGTGTTTCGGTTATCCCCAAAGTCTTTTTATCAGGTAAATCCGGTGCAAACGGAGAAGTTGTATCAGAAAGCCATAGAACTTGCTGCTTTGACCGGAAAAGAATGTGTGATTGATGCTTACTGTGGAATCGGAACCATTGGTCTGATTGCCAGTGATAAAGCCAAAGAGGTCATTGGTATTGAGCTAAATGAGGCAGCTGTAAAAGATGCTAAAATCAATGCAAAAGAGAATCATGCAGATAACATTAAGTTCTATCAAGGGGATGCAGGAAAATTTATGGTGAAAATGGCACAGCGTGGGGAACGTGCAGATGTTGTGATTCTTGACCCGCCAAGAGCAGGAAGCGATGAAGCATTTCTATCCTCTATTTTGAAGCTTGCACCAAAGCGGGTGGTGTATATATCCTGTAACCCGGAAACACTGGCAAGGGATTTGAAATACCTGAAAAAACACAGGTATCAACCGGAAGGAGCGTATCCTTTTGACATGTTTCCGTGGAGTGACAAACATGCGGAGGTAGTAACGGTATTATATAAGAATTAAAAATCTTGCTGGTTAGTGTTATCTGTGATACACTAGGGAAAGCGTTAGCAAATGAAAAAGAGAGGAAGAGGAAAACATGTTATCCACAATTAATTTTTGTATTATTGCAACCATTGTGCTATATCTGTTAGTCATGCTTGCAATTGGTTTTGTGTTTAGTAAGAAAAACAGTAACAGTACGGATTTCTATCTGGGAGGCAGAAAGATGGGTCCGCTGGTAACTGCAATGAGTGCAGAAGCCAGTGATATGTCCAGCTGGTTATTGATGGGCTTACCGGGACTGGCATACTTAGCAGGCGTTTGTGATCCGGCTTGGACCGCAATCGGACTGGGAATCGGAACCTGGTTAAACTGGTTCTTTGTAGCAAGAAGACTTCGCCGATACTCCGCTAATATCAATGCAATTACGGTGCCGGAATTCTTTTCAAAGCGGTATCATGACAACAGTAACGTTTTGAATGCCATCGCTGCAGTTGTAATTATCGTATTCTTTATTCCATATACGGCATCCGGTTTTGCTGCATGTGGTAAATTATTTAATAGTTTATTTGGTGTTGATTATACGGTTGCTATGGTTATTTCTGCTCTGGTTATTGTGGGTTATACCATCATGGGTGGTTTTAAGGCAGTATCAACAACCGACTTTATTCAAAGTATTGTTATGACCCTTGCCTTGATTGTAGTTGTATGCTTTGGAGTTTCAAAGGCAGGTGGTTTAGAGGCTGTTATTGACAATGCTAAGGAATTATCCGGCTATTTAGCTATGAATGCGACCTATGATGTTGCCACAAATACAGCAAAACCATATGGTATATTGACGATTGTTTCTACAATGGCGTGGGGCTTGGGATATTTTGGTATGCCTCATATTCTGCTTCGTTTTATGGCAATTGAAGATGAGAAGAAATTAGTTCTTTCCAGACGAGTTGCAACCGTTTGGGTATTCATTGCAATGGCAATTGCAATCTTTATTGGTGTTGTAGGACTGGGTATGACTAATGTAGGTGCTTTGGAATTCTTAGAAGGCAGCAGCAGTGAAACAATTATTGTTAAAATTGCCGGGCTGATTAGTCAGCATGGTATTCTTCCTGCTATCGTAGCCGGATTGATTCTTGCCGGTATTCTGGCAGCTACCATGTCTACGGCAGATAGTCAGATGTTGGCAGCGGCTTCCAGTGTATCTCAGAATATTGTACAGGATTTCTTCCATGCGAAGCTGTCAGAAAAACAGAGTCTTCTGATTGCCCGTATTGCCATTGTTGTGATTAGTGTTGTTGGTGTATTTTTAGCAAGAGACCCGAATTCCAGTGTATTTAAAATCGTTTCCTTCGCCTGGGCAGGCTTTGGTGGAGCATTTGGTGCTGTTACCCTCTGTGCATTGTTCTGGAAGCGAAGCAATCGCTGGGGTGCTTTGGCAGGTATGATTAGTGGTGGTATTATGGTATTCGTGTGGAAATATCTGGTACGTCCAATCGGTGGTGTATGGGATATTTATGAATTACTTCCGGCATTCATAGTATCTTTGATTTTCATTGTTGTTGTAAGTCTTGTAACAAAGGCACCGGAAGAAAGTATTCAATCAGAATTTGAAGCAGCAAAAGTAAGTAAATAATAGTTCTAAATAGTAATTTTAATTCATCAAATGCCATTTTTCGAGAATGAGTGAAGCCAACTGATTCCGGGAAATGGCATTTTTTGCGTCTGATTTTTGCAGAAATTTCTTGCTGTTTGACTAAAATGATGATATTGTACAGATAACGTACAAAAAGATTCAAAGTGTCAATTAAAGAATCGAGTATGAAAAAGGTGAAGGAGGAATTGCATAATGACATATGCAGAATTTTTTTCAGAAGTAAAGGGAGCATTTGTAGGAGTTGATATTAGTGATGTACAGGAACATCTGGCTTTTCAGTTTAACATTATTGGAGAAGCAGAGGGAATTTTCTATGTAGAAGCAAAAGAAGGGAAATTATACATTGAACCATATGAGTATTTTGAGCGGGATGCTATTTTTATCTGTACCGCAGATACCTTAAGAAAGTTAATCAGTGGTGAATTGGATCCAATTGCAGCATTTACCGTACAGAAATTAAAAGTAGAAGGAAATATCGATAAAGCATTAAAGTTAAAGGAATTAGTGGATAAGAATAAAGCTCAAAAAGCAGCAAAGAAGACAACAAAAAAGACAGTAAAGAAAACAACAAAGAAAAAGGCTTAGGTAAAAATGAAAAAAATCCTAATAGTGGCAAGTATATTAGTGGGTACATGGCAGCAGTGTCATGCAGGGCTATTATAAAATGCCGGAAGAAACCGCAGAAGCATTGCATGATGGCTGGCTGGCAACCGGTGATTGATACTTATAACCAGGCAGCACCTGCGCATAAGCGGGAATATCGTATTAAGGTACGGGAAACAGAATTCGAAAAGACACCGTTAAAAAAGATTAAGCGGTATTAATTCTTTACATTCCATTGGGGCTTTGATAAACTAATTATGAAGTGTTTATAAATCAGGGATTAAGTAGGTTTACTTAGCCCCTAGGAATGGAAAGGAGAAACTTTTATGCTTGAAAAAATATTTAAGCTGAAAGAAAACAACACGTCAGTTAAGATTGAGGTTATCGGTGGTATCACTACCTTTATGACAATGGCATATATTATTGCCTTGAATCCGAATCTTCTGACGAATTTTGCAGTGGGTACACCATTGTGGAATGCCGTATTTATGGCAACTGTAATTTCTGCCGGTGTTGGTACTTTATTGATGGCTTTTCTGGCGAACAAGCCATTTGCCTTAGCACCAGGTATGGGATTAAATTCTTACTTTGCAACAGTAGTTGCTTCTATCGCACTTGCAAGCGGAATGACTTATGAACAAAGCTTTCCGGCAGCATTGTCTATTATTTTGATTTCCGGTGTATTGTTTACAATTCTTACTTTGTTTAAAGTAAGAGAGAAAATCGTAGATGCTATCCCAAAGGCAGTTCGATTGGGAATTCCTGCCGGTATTGGTTTGATGCTGGTAAATATTGGATTGACTTCCAATGCAGGTCTTTACACGGCAGATGGCGGTCCATTCTATATGTTGTCTCATTTCTTTTCAAATGGACCAAGTGCAACCTTGGCAGCTATGGGACCGGAAGCATACAGTAAGATGGTATTATATGTAATTACCTTTTTCATTGGCTTATTTGTAATAGCAGTATTAAGCCATAAGAAGGTAATGGGTTCTGTATTAATTGGTATGGTAGTATCTGCCGTTACCTACTGGATTGGTTCCTTTATTTTGGGAGAAAATCCATTTGCAGCGTTAAGTACTGCAACCTGGATTCCACCGGTAGCTGATATGGTAAATACTACGTTATTCAAATTTGATTTCAAGGATCTGTTCAGTATTGGAATCTTCTCTGCGATTATGACAATTATTTCCTTCTGCATGGTAGATATGTTTGATACCATTGGTACTTTATATGGAACTGCCAAGAAGGCAAATATGCTGGATGAGAACGATAAGATGCCGGGTATGAATAAGGCACTGTTATCCGATTCTCTGGCAACCTGTGTAGGTTCTGTTACCGGTACAAGTACGGTAACTACCTTTATTGAATCGGCAGCAGGTGTTGAGGCAGGTGCAAGAACCGGTCTGGCATCCGTTGTAACAGGTGTCTTATTCCTGGCATGTATGTTCATTTCACCAATTGCAGCCTTAATTCCGGCACCGGCAACCAGTGCAGCTTTAGTGTATGTAGGTGTATTGATGATGGGCTCTTTGAAGGA
>CAMEWU010000070.1 GCA_945946715.1 uncultured Clostridium sp.
ACTTTCTTTCCGGTCATTAAGCCTCCCAGAAAGGATGCAATGACATACACTGCCATAATCACGATATTAACTACCGTTTCATTCAGATTCCATTTATAAATTGCAAATGCCAGTGCCGCCAAAGCCACACCGGTAAATATGTAAGATACTACCAGCGACTTTATCACTTCCAGCACCTTCATGGATTTTGACATATCTTTCCCCTGCCTTTCCTCATATAGTAAAGGATATGCAGGGTTGTTCAAATTAGAACCTAAAATGCATCCCAATGCTCCTGAATCTGAACGGCTGAATCAAAAATATAATCTGCCTTCCGGCGTATTTCCGGTGTAGGCTGTATCAAATCAATCACCATGACAGCGGTCATTCCTGCATTGATACACGCAAAAATCCCATTGATTGAATCCTCTACCCCCATTGCTTCCTTTGGTGATACCCCTAGCAACTGACAGGCCGCCAGATAAATATCAGGAGCCGGCTTACTTCTTTTTATCTTGTCACCAAACATACAGGCATCAAAATAGGAATAGATACCTGCACGTTCCAGATTCTCTACTGCCCGTATCTGCTCTGTAGAGGTTGCTAATCCGATTTTAATTCCCCGATGCCTTAGGAACTCCAAAAGCTCCTGAATGCCGGATTTCAACTCTATCCCATGAGTCGCAATATCCTGATTCATAGCATCAATTACATCGTTTCTTATTTCAGCATAAGGGAAATCAGCTCCCAACTCCTGGGCAAACACTTCCCGGGTATGTTCACTGGAACCTCCTGCTATCCGGTTGCAAATCTGTTCCATATGAGTCGGTTCAATATGATACCGATTTGCCATACCCAGCCAATGTTTCCGGTATAACCGTTCGGAATCCAACAAAACACCATCCATATCAAAAATTACTGCTTTTATCATTCTTTATCACCTCATCATTTGACCTTTTACATCAACATCTCTTTCTCCATCCCACTATACACTGGTTTTATAGAAAATGCATTATGATTTTCAGCTTCTGTGAATTGTGCTTGGGTGTTACTTATGTTACAGTAATAGTAGGATGACAGGAGGTGTAACTATGTCCAATCATGAAACAATACAATCTATTTTAGAACAAATGACCTTAGATGAAAAAATACATCTGCTGAATGGTGGCAGCTCTTTCAGCAGTTATCCTATCCCTCGTCTTTCTATCCCCCGCATCCAATTTCTGGATGGTGGAACCGGCATGAACTGGGAACAGCTAATGGGGGACTGGATGGACGTTGATACCGGTACTGTCCGGGAAATCCTTACCCATTTCAATCAACCGGAAGTCCTGTCAGAAGAACACCAATGCATTCGGAAAACCTTTATCAATCTTCTTGCAAGCCATAACTGTTCAGAAGAGCAGCCAGGCTGTTATCCTCCCGGTATTCTCCTTGGATCTACCTGGAATCCGGCTGTGGTATACGAATGTGGACAGGCTTTGGGGCAAGAGGCTTTGGCATATCATGTTGACATTCTTTTGGGGACACCCAATGTTAATCTTCTCCGAAATCCTTTGAACGGACGATTATTTGAGGGCTATTCGGAAGACCCTTACTTGATTTCTGCATTGGCTCCGGAGCTGGTCAAAGGGGTGCAGGAAAATGGTGTACTGGCAAATGTAAAACACTTTGCCGCTAATAACTTAGAAGCCTATCGTCAAGGTGTGGATGAACATATACCGGAACGGGTTCTTCAGGAGTTATACCTTCCGGGATTCCGTGCCTGTGTGGAACAGGGCAATGTTAAAACACTTATGACTGCTTACAATAAAATCAATGGTACTGCCTGTACTGAAAATTCATGGCTATTACAGGAACTTCTCCGAACCGAATGGGGGTTTGACCAACGCCTGATTATCTCTGACTGGGGAGCAGTATATAACCAACCTGCCGCTGTTATGGCCGGCAATGATGTTGATATGCCCGGACCGAGAGACCAGTCATCCATGTATACTGCTTTGGAAGACGGCACTTTAACAGAAGAATCTTTGAATCAAGCTGTATCCCATATGCTTGAAGCTATTCTGGATACACCAACCGGAAAACTTTCTATGATAAATAATCACCGCTTATTAAGTGATGCTAATTCAGAGCAAGACTCTATCATGAATGACTCCTTTCCGGATGATTTCTGTACCCAGGCAGCCTATCATGCCATTACCGAAGGAGCCATTTTATTAAAGAATTCCGATAACACATTACCGGTAAAACCAAATGACAGAATTGTTTTCATTGGCTCCAATACCGCTCATTTTCATGACTGCGGTGACGGAAGTGCCAGAGTCTATACCAATAAAACTACCAGCCTGGCAGAAGAATTTCAAAAAGATGTCCGGTACCATTGTCAGTTTATAGAAGCTGTTACACCGGGAAGTTTACAGGGATATGATACCGCCGTCCTGACTGTTTATGTACAAGGTCAGGAAGGCCGAGACCGCACTTCTCTGGAGATTCCCCTTGAACAACAGAAACTCATTCTTGATACTGTGGAAGAAGCCCGGCATTCCCATACCCATATTATTCTGTTGTTAAATGTCTGTGGCCCGGTTGATTTGAGATTTTGCGAATCAGATATAGATGCTATAATGTGCATCTTTTTCCCTGGCATGGAAGGCGGCCGTGGAGTCAAAGATTTGCTAACCGGAACCTGCAACCCTTCCGGCAAACTTCCTCTTACCTTCCCAAATCGCCTGGAAGATTGTCCAACCTATCTGAATCCGCCATCTCCGGACTGGACCATAAACTATGGGGAAGGGATCTATGTAGGATACCGCTACTATGATAAAAAGAAAATAGAACCTCTCTATCCTTTTGGTTATGGATTAAGCTATACTACTTTTTCCCTGTCAGAACCTAACCTTGCCTGTCCGGTGCACCTGACTATGGATGCCTGTATTCTTCTGACCTGTAATATTACAAACACCGGGAATATGGCAGGTAAAGAAGTGGTACAGCTTTACATTCATGATTGTGTGTCAACATTGGATAAACCGGTACGTGAATTAAAAGCATTTCAAAAAGTATTATTACAACCGGGAGAAACCCGTACACTTACCTTTGAGCTTCCAGTCTCAGCTTTAGCGTCCTTTGACCCAGCCTATCGCACATGGGCAGTGGAGCCGGGGGAATATCTGCTCTACATCGGGCAATCTTCCCGAAATCTGCAGAAACCGGTTTCTGTGTTTATTGAAGGGCATAGTTGCTATGATTTTCAAGCCAGCACTCCATTTATTCGCATTCTGGATCATCCAACTGCTTATTCCATTTTGCTGGATGCCTGTAAAACCTATGGTATCAGTGAATCTGATTTCCAAGGATTTGCCGTGTATACTCCATATTTCTCCTTAGAACGGGTTCTGAATAGTGTATTAGGCTGGAAACAAAAAGGAACAGAATTAGAAGCTGCAAAATCAGATATTTATCAGCGATTATATAATCTTTAATTATATAAAAAAGAACAGAACTTCCATCACCATAAATCACAGTGTATGAAAATTCTGTTCTTTTTATTTCCTATTTTTTTATTTCTTATGTATTATTTATTTAATCGTAACCGGATTACCAGGAAAATACCCAATCCTACGGCAGCTACACCTGATCCAATAACCACCCACAACAATGCCTGATTCTTATGTTCTGCATAAGTAAATTTGATGGTTTGACTGTTTTCATTACCTGCCGCATCTATGGTATGTACTTCTACCTCATAGGTTCCAAAAGTACTAAATGATAAGTTATAACTGGTTTGTCCTTCCGTCAAATCATAAGGTTCACCATTAATCAAAATCTCTAATATGGTATCATTCTCATTTTCTAATGAAATATTCAGATTAACCGCTTCTGTATATGTCTTCTTATTTTCTGCTCCTGCAAAAATTACTTTCGGTGCAGTATTATCTATGACAAATTCTACTGTCTTTGATGCAGTTAAACCTACTTCATCCACTACTTCAATGACTAATGTATATTTTCCATCCTCTGTAATTTTCTTGCCGTCATACGCTTCACCATTCAAAGTCATCTTTACAGTAGGAACCGTAATCTCAAAGATTAAATCTTCCAAATCTTCTTCTAATTGGAAATATGATAAGTATTTTCCATCATACTTACTTAAATCACCAATCACCGGCGGTTCTGTATCAATAGTAAAATGAATGGTCTGTTGCTTCGAATTTCCTGCTTTATCTGTTGCAGTAATTGTAATCGTATAATAACCATCCTTTGAAAATGCCTGGCTTAAGCTACTGGCTCTTGCAGAATTGGTCCAGCCCGGAATTGTAAGGTTTTCTGTTTTACCATCCGGCGAACGCCGACTTCCCTGTATCTGTACCTTATTTGTCTCAAAGTAAGACTCTACGACTACAAAATTCAAAGTAATCGACTGATCGGTAACCAGATAATCCTTTGTTCCGGTCAATGTAATAACCGGTGCCGTACAGTCGACAGTAAAGGATAACGTCTGTGTCTGTGCCACATTACCTGCCCGGTCCGTTGCGGTGATCGTAATAGTATAATCTCCATCTTCAGAGAAGGTGTTTGCCAGATTTGAAATCTTTCCGGTACTGGTAAAATTCAAGGTTCTGGTATAAGTAGAACCTTCCAGTTTCCGTTCCACTGTTACTTTAACTGTATTGGTTTCAAAGAAAGATTCTACTACCTGGAATTGAATCGTTACCGGATTGCTACTGTATGTATTCTCAGTGGCACCTGTCATAGAAACAACCGGTGCTGTCTTATCCACTGTGAAGGAGATACTTTTACTGGTACGATTTCCTGCTGCATCTTCTGCCACTACTGTAACCGTATAAACGCCATCCTCTGAAAAGGTTCTGGATGTAGCAGCTACTGAAGAACCCGCTTCAAAACTTCCCAAATCCATTTTGGTTGTTGTACCATCC
Source organism: uncultured Clostridium sp. (assembly GCA_945946715.1). Classification (GTDB taxonomy): domain Bacteria; phylum Bacillota; class Clostridia; order Lachnospirales; family Lachnospiraceae; genus CAG-632. The sequence goes on from CAMEWU010000070.1 coordinate 4,920, forward strand.
AGCGTCTTTTCTGCTGTAATCTCTACCAGCTTCATTGCCTGCCAGATGTTTTCTTCCACTGTAATCTGTAACGCCTTATTCACATTATAAATTGCACCATCCGTGATGCCACCAAGTGTAATACCCGGTGCCTGCTTATCAATCTTTACTGTGGCATAACCATGGGTTTTCTTTCCGGATTTACTGGTTACCACCACTTCAATCTGGGTTCCGGAAACAGAAGCAGAAGTATCACTTACTGTTATACTACCTGTATGATGATTCTCTGTAGTAGGATTCTGGCTTGCCACCAAAGTACCATCTACATAGAATTGTACAGATGTAATACCGGTATAATCATCTGTCACATCTACAGATACTGCAACATCCTGGTTACTCCATGCCTCATTGGCCGTAATCTGAATGGTTGCACCATCTTTATTAAAGCAGAACGCCTTCTCACAACTGGCCTCCCGTCCGCAAACATCTGTGAATGTCACTTTTACTGTACCGTCAAAATTACCCATTTCCTCAGTATATGTGAATTCCGCCTGATTACCGGTCACATCCTGGAATGTTTTACTTTGAACCACTGTTCCATTGATATCCTTGAATTCAAAGGTAATCGTTTTAATCCCGGCTCTGGATTCTGCATCTGCAGACATCTGCACCGCTTCATAGAAAGCAGTCTGTTCACTTCCAAAGGTTAACTGTGGATTCTTTACTCCTGTGGCATCTATCATCACCGTTTTGGTATCATTGAATTCATTTCCTGCCATATCCCGAACGATAATATTCAATGTATGAATACCATCACCAGTAATGGTACAGCCATAACTGCCTGCGCCATCCGGTGTAACAGCCAAATTCGCATCTCCATCCCTGACAACTACAGAAGTAATTCCTGAGCCTGGTGTCATTTCCCCTGTTGCAGTTCCTTCCGGATCCGTAGGTGTCACCGTCAAAGTAATATTCTCCGTCTGCCACTTTGTTATATCTTCAACGGCTGCATCACCCTGCTTGAATGAATAAGTGGCAGTTGGCGCTGTTAGGTCAAATGTAATACCGGTCAAATCCAATGATAAGTCGCCTGTTCCACCATCTGTAGTTACGTTTCCAACCTTATCTGTTATACGATAATACAGGGTATCACACTTGTTGGTTAATGAATATGGTATCTGATAAATGCCGGAACCGGAAGTCGTTTCCGTTGCCTCATGATAGGTTGTTCCATTATCTGTGCTATACAGTACCTTATTGATTCCACTTTCATCATTATCACTTGCAGCTATTTGAATTGCCACACTACCATCATCATTCTGATTCTTATTAATAATTCCTGTCAATCCGGATTGGGTTACTCCATCAATCACCAGCGAGGTGGAAGTGACAGTCGGAACCGCACCATCAAATTTTACAGTTCCCAAATACAATGAATCAGATGCTACATCTTCGGTTTCATGTTTATAGCGAACAAATAGATACTGTGCACTATCAGCAGAAGTCACTTCCAATGTATACTTGGTTCCTTCTGTTACTGCTGTTCCTGGTACCTCTGTCCACGAAGTTGGTGGAGTAGATTCACTGGTTCCAATACCATATTGTACTTTCCATACTGCATCTTTTGCATTTGCAGTCAAAATAGTGAAATCAATATTGGCTGCAGTACCTTTTTTATACCAATCGGCTATGGTATAAGTTCCATTTGGGGCATCCGGTGCTTTTAGAACCGAAGTAACCTCAATGGATGTAACTGTATTATCTACTGTTATTGTTTTGCCACTTTTTTCAGTATCAGCCAGGGTTATTGGATTGCCATTTATTTTCAACACTGATAACTCATAATTTGTCTCCGGGGTTACTGTTAATGAAATAGATGTGCTTTCCGGCTTATATAATATATTCGTTGCTGCATTATAATAGTAATTTGGGTCTGCAGCAATTGCCGTATGGGTTTTTGTTACTGAAATCGTATCAGTAGCCGGTTCTAATTCCATGGTTACTGTCGGACTGGTTACAAGTGTATTTACATCTGTTGTAAATGTGTATTGACGTTCTCCTGTGGCTGCTATTCCGCTATACGCCAGTCCGGTTCCGGTATAAGTAACTATTGTACCAATTCCGGATGTTTGAAAAGAAATAACAACTGTATCTGTAGAAAGACTTCCTGCCGGAATTGTAACCTTGCCGTTAGCAATATCAACAGTAGCTGCTGTGCCATTTACCGTTGCATCGGTAAGAGTTGCACTTGCTCCGGTAGCATCCGAATCTGCATCTGCAAATATTACGCTTACATCATTGTCAGCATTTGTTACTGCTTGCAGTGTAATTGCTGGAGTTGCATTTAACATTTCTGTCGTGACGTCAATTTCCTGAGCAACATTGTCAATTGTACCTACCTTAGGTACTGTTTCATTTGTTGTATATTTCACATTATAATTAGTTGAATCCAAAGCCTTTGCAAAGAACTGATACTGTCCTCCTGCTGTAATAGCACTATCTGTTGTCGAAATCCCCTCATTGTTATACCACTGAAAGGAAGAACCGTCGATTACATTCTCATCATATTTTATCTTGATATTACCGGTCGTTGTAGTCTCAGCCATTGCTCCCGGCACAATACCACTCAATGGCATAAATGCCATGAAAAAGGACATTCCAAACGCTGCGATTCTTTTGATTCCTTGTTTTATACTATGTTTCATCTTACGCATGCCTCCTTACACAATCTCTGCATCTGTATGGGTTACGATAAAGTCTAATACCTTTGCTACCGTACCCGGCTGTGTAAATGTTTCTTGTGGTAACTGTATCACACCTTCTACCCGACTATCAGTCAGTATAGTAGTTGATTCTTCTGATGGATGCATCTCTTCTCCTCCCCCATCTTGTCCTTCTTCCTGTTCCGAAGTATTTAACACCGTTGTAGCTTCTTCCTCAGGACTGCTCAATACTGTTGTATCTTCTTCTGAAGTATTCAATACCGTTGTGTCTTCTTCCTCAGGACTACTTAATACTGCAGTATCTTCTTCTGAAGTACTCAACACCGTTGTGGTTTCTTCCTCCGAACTACTCAATACTGTTGTATCTTCTTCCTCCGAAGTATTTAACACCATTGTATCCTCTTCCGGATTATATACATGTAAAACCGTATTCGTCAGATTCTCTTCCCGTGTTGCCGCAGATTCCCGTCGACCACTTTTCGCACCTGAATTTTCTGTTACAGAGAAATCTTTTTGCCCAGTTTCTTTTGTTAGAGAATCCGTTTCTGTCCTTCGTACCCGAATCCGACCGGTTTCACCTGATTTTTTAATGGATGTCTGCTTAGAGGCATTCATTTCATAACCTTCACTTCGTATCCGCTCGATGGTCTTCCTCTCTGTTCGTCCGGTTATATCGCCAAATACTTTTCGAATATCCCATTTTATAAATAATATGATTGCAATGACCAGACAGATGACCGCCAGTGCCATGCCGCCATAGGCCATTATGGTAAATACTGTTGCCATCTGTTATTCCTCCTCCGTTGCTGCTTGTTCACTGCTGTCTACTAAACTTTCCTCCGGCGGTTCGTCGGAAGCATTATCTTCTTCCGGTGGTGTTTCTTCTGAAACCCGATCCAAATACGGTTGCAAGCTGTTTACCAATGCCTTCCATTCAAAATTATCTTCAATGCCCGGCACCTGCATTCCTGCATTATATACTTCCAGCAAATCCGGTGCATTCCAGGAAGAAACATCCGGATTTTCCTTTTTATACTTGTTATATAAGAAACGCAAATGACTTACATAAACAGCCTGCCCGGAGCTTCCCATTATAGACTCAGCTTCTGTATACATCTCGATGGCATCCTCATTCTGTCCCAATGCACTGAAGATTTCTGCCTTTCCAATCAATGTACTCTCATACACCGTTGGATTCTCTTCCTTGTTTATCTGCGATAATACATTATCTGAACAGGTTAATGCTTCATAATAATATCCTGTAGCATCCTCCTGATTTTCTTCTGCCGTTACCGCCAGACTCCGGTATGCAGTAATCAGATACAAATTATAATAATAGTAGTAGTTGGAACTATTCTCAATGGCGGTTCCATTCTGATTTAAATCATTCATAGCGGCTGTCAAAACCCGGACAGCAGATTCATCTGCACCCTTGATATTTCCAATATTCCGGGCATAAACCATTCCCAAAATCTTATAATTCATGAATTTTGCCTCAGAAATTGGCATACCGGCATTATTTGCTTCAAACTCCGTTAAATCCGTTGCTAATTCTTGATAATTTGGATTTGGTTCAGACATAATCATTGCCATTGCTATATAATGCTTTGCATTTTCTCCATATTCATCTGACTTTTCATCAATCATTCGGAAATACTTTAAGGAGGCATCATAACTTCGCAAATCAAAATAAGTTAACCCCATCTGATATAATAAACGATTATTTCTGGAAAGACTCTTGCTACCATTAATATAGGAAGCAACTGTCTCCAATCCTTTTTCCGGATCATTCAGATTATTTACATATATATTGAGAATTTTTATGTATGCTTCTTCATTTTTGGGATTTACAAGAATGGCATTCTGATATTCTGCCAATGCCTGTTCATATTCTCCGGCATACTTATAATCATCTCCCACGTTGATAATTCCCATATAATTCTGATTAATCAGATTCTTTTGTCCGGAAAATCCAGCCAGAGAAACTCCTGCAAATACAACTGCCATGGCTGCACTTGCCAAAAACAATCCAAATTTCTTTCTAGACTGCTTCTTAAACTGCTCATCTAATTCATCATAATGATCCAAAGCATATAACAGTTCCGAGCAGGATTGATAACGGTCATTTGGATTTGGCTGGGTACATTTTATTAATATTTTCTCCAATCCACTGGATAAAGCCGGATTCCACTGACGGATTGGCTTAATTTCATATGGTGGCTCACAAGGATTCATACCTGTTACAATATGATATAATGTAGCACCCAGACAATAGATATCTGTTCTGGCATCTGTATTATAGATTCCCCGTCCCTGTGCATCACCAAACTGTTCCGGAGCTGCATAACCTCTCGTACCAAGGGCTGTAGTATCTGCATTATTTTCAACCTTATATTCTTTTGCAGTTCCAAAATCAATCAGTTTTACATTTCCATCCGGTTTCAACATAATGTTGGATGGTTTCATATCTCGATAAATAATCGGAGGGTCCATAGAATGCAGATAATCCAATGCACTACTTAACTGCTTTGCCCATTCAATAACCTGTTCCTGCGGCTGGGCTCCCTGCTCTTTCAAAACTTCACTGATTGGGCGTCCTTCCACATAGTCCATGACAACATAGACCTTCTGTTCTTTCTGAATAATATCTACGATTCGCGGCAAAACAGGATGATCAACTTTTTTAAGAATGTTTGCCTCCCGTTCCAGACCTTTCAATAAAGTCTGTGTGTCCTTGGAACCATCATCCTTAATTTCCTTAATTGCCCACTGTTTATTCAGACGTAAATCCATGGCAACATAAACCACGGACATACCGCCTCTGCCTATTTCCTTTA
>CAMEWU010000071.1 GCA_945946715.1 uncultured Clostridium sp.
CCACCGTTTATGATTCGTAGTGATGTGGTAACCGGCGTTATGAGCTTTGCGGAAATGGATGCCATGATGTACAAGATTGAAGGAGAAGATTTGTACTTAATCGGTACCAGCGAGCATTCCATGATTGGTAAGTTTATTGATACCATGATTCCGGAGGAGCAGTTGCCACAAACCTTAACCAGTTATTCTCCTTGCTTCCGTAAGGAAAAGGGAGCTCATGGGTTAGAGGAACGTGGTGTTTATCGTATTCACCAGTTTGAAAAGCAGGAAATGATTGTAATCTGTAAACCGGAAGAAAGTCCAATGTGGTTCGATAAGCTATGGCAGAATACTGTTGATTTATTCCGTTCTTTGGACATTCCGGTTCGTACCTTAGAGTGCTGTTCCGGTGATTTGGCAGACTTGAAGGTGAAATCCATTGATGTAGAAGCATGGTCTCCACGTCAAAAGAAATACTTTGAAGTTGGAAGCTGCTCAAATCTTGGAGATGCACAGGCGAGAAGATTGCGGATTCGTGTAAAAGGTGAAAATGGTGAAAAATATCTGGCTCATACTTTGAATAACACAGTGGTAGCACCGCCTAGAATGCTGATTGCATTTTTAGAGAATAATTTACAGGCAGACGGAAGTGTAAGAATTCCGGAAGCATTACAACCATATATGGGTGGGAAAAAAGAAATCAGATAATAGAAATAAAATAGTGTAAATTCTGGATAATTATGTTATAATTAAATATCAGTAGAGTACGGTAAAAAACAGGTATATAGGAACGCATGGTATATACCTGTTTTTCTTATATATACAGGTATGGAGAAAAGGTAAGAGGGTGATGGTTTGGAGCAGGATATGAATCGGAATGAGATGCTGAATATTCCAAGAATTCGAACGGAACATTTGGATGCAATTTATTTTTATGAGAATCTGGTGACCGGATTCCACTATATTGAAGAGAATCCTTATATTCCAAAGCCAATTATGGAGAGTCAGAATTATTTACTGGAGATGTATAATGGCAGCTGGGTAGAACCGGAGGATCAGGGTAAAATTATTAATTTGTATGAACGATTGAAACAAGGAACAAAAGAACCCATACATATGCAGGAATTATCAGCGGAAGTTCATGTGAACAGTGAAGAATATCCGGTTGAACTGGTTTCGATTGTCTGTTATCTGGATTTGAATCAGAACGGTTTGATTCAGGGATATGTTGGAAAGGTAAAAGCACTTCGGGGAAAAGAACTGGAAGACAGGGAAATTCTCAGGACATTTACCAATGATAAGAATCCGGCTATCTTTATTAAGCGAATTGCCAGATTTATGGCAAAGGCACCGGAGCGCCAGTATGCCTTTATTCAGTTTGATATTCGAAAATTCCGCTATATTAACGAAACCTATGGAAGTGATAAGGGGGATGAGATTCTTCAGTATATTTTAGATACGTTGAAGGTGATGTGCGATGAAGAACATATTTACAGTCGATTATCAGCGGATTTATTTCAAATTGTAACAATTTATAATAGTAAGGAAGAAATATTGGAATTTATTGATGCCATTGATGCAAGGCTGCATCGCTGTGGTGATGTTCGTTTTAGTATGTCTTATGGGGTTAGTATTGCCCCGGGAACCACAAAGGAATTCCGTAAGCATGGGGATGAAGCCGGTTTAGCAAGAGTACTTAGTAAAACCTCTGTTTTGAAAAAAGCTGTTTTTTATGAGGATACATTGAAAAACAATGTAATTACATCTGCTGCAATAGAGGAACTGGAAGACGAAGCCTTGAATAATAAGGAATTTCAGGTTTATTTACAGCCGAAATATCGATATGATAAACATCAGGCAACGATAGTAGGAGCAGAAGCACTGGTACGATGGATTGGTGCTGATGGAAAGATAAAATCACCGGTAGAATTTATCCCGGTTTTTGAAGCCAACGGTTTTATTCTGAAGCTGGACCAATACATGTGGGAAGAAGTATGTAAGATGATTCGTCGCTGGATAGATGCCGGTAAAACACCGGTGCCAATTTCTGTGAATGTATCCAGAACCTATCTAAAGAAATTCGATGCAGTAGGCTATCTGAAGAATCTGATAGATACATATCAGATTCCTATTGAACTGTTAGAGTTGGAGATTACGGAAACCACAGAAAGTGAAGAAACGATTGCATATGCCAATGGATTTAAAGAGGCTGGTTTCACTTTGATGATGGATGACTTTGGCTCCGGTTATTCTTCTTTAAGTATGTTAAAGGATACTCCTTTTGATGTTTTAAAGATGGACCGCTTTTTCTTAGATGAATGTCTGGAAAATGACAATGGAAAAACCATTGTATCCCATGTGATTTCTATGACAAATGACTTGGGATTGGATATTGTGGCAGAAGGAGTGGAGACAAAGGAAATGGCAGATTTTCTATATGATAGTGGCTGTAATATATCACAAGGATATTATTTTTCAAAACCGATTCCGGTGAAGGAATTTGAGGAATTGTGGGAGAATAATTGTCTACCGTTGTCTACCGATTCAGACAGCAGATAAAAAACGGGAAACCATTGAAAAATCAAGGTTTTCCATACAAAATAAAAAAGCCCTTATAGGGCTTTTTTGCATAAAAAGAGCGCGAGACGGTGCATGGCGTCCAGTGGACGCCGTCTTATGCACGGACCGAGGCGGCAGCCGAGACCTCGAACCTTCGGGCCCTGTATGGGCCCGTTATGTGAAAAAAGCCCATGAATGGGCTTTTTCACATAAAAAGAGCGCGAGACGGGACTCGAACCCGCGACCCCGACCTTGGCAAGGTCGTGCTCCACCAACTGAGCCACTCGCGCATATGTCTAACGACAAGTGATACTATAACATAAGAAGTTTGCCGCTGTCAACTGATTTTTTGAAAAAGCAGATAACGGGAATCGAACCCGCCTCTCCAGCTTGGGAAGCTAGCATTCTACCGATGAACTATATCTGCTGATAATATGATAGTGTATCATATTTTTTTGTGAATGAAAGAGGATGAACCTTAAATCTTAAAAAACTGTACTGCAATTGTGTAGTAGAGTAGTGTAGTACAGATATCTACGATTGTGGAAATCAATGGACCCGCCATGACAGCAGGATCTAAATGAATCGCCTTGGCAATAATTGGCAACAAGCATCCTATTAATTTAGATAATACAACCGTTGCTATAATCGATAAGGTCAGTACAATGGCAAGAGTTGGGTCATGGTAAAAGATTAGGATTCTTGCACCATTGATAATAGCAAGAATTGCACTGACAACAATTGCAATTCGAAACTCTTTCCACATAACTTTCAGGAAGTCTTTTGATTTAATTTCACCAAGTGCAAGTCCACGAATCATTAAGGCGGAACTTTGAGAACCGCAGTTACCACCGGTACCGGTTAGCATTGGCATAAAGGAAACTAGAATTGGCAATGCACTGATAACTGTATCAAAGCGGTTAATAATAGCTCCTGTTATTGCATTACTTAGCATTAAGATAATGAGCCAGAAGATTCGGTTTTTTACCTGCGCAAAAACGCTGGTCTTAAAATAAGAATCATCACTTGGTGTCATAGCAGCCATGATGGAGATATCTTCCGTATTTTCTTCCTGAATGACATCCATCGCATCATCGAAAGTTATGATACCAACCAGGCGTTCTTCTGCATCTACAACAGGAAGTGCCAGAATATCGTATTTTTGGAATTGATGTGCTACCACTTCTTTATCTTCTGATGTATCTACGAAAATCAGATTGGTTTCCATGATATCACTGATATGAGTATCATCGGCTGCAGTTAACAAATCTTTTACGGATACAATACCAATTAGTTTTCGGGCTTCTGTTACATAACAGGTATAAATGGTCTCTTTATTCGGGCCTACCTTTCGAATACGGGAGATAGCTTCTTTTACAGTTAAATTCTTACTTAGATTGACATACTCGATAGTCATTAAAGTACCGGCACTGTCTTCCGGATATTTTAAAATCTGATTAATTGCGTTCCGGGACTGTGCATCACAATTTCGTAGAATTCGGCTGACTACATTTGCCGGCATTTCTTCAATCATGTCTACAGTATCATCAATAAAGGTCTGGTCCAAAACCTCTCGCAATTCTTTATCGGAAAATCCATTAATCAGATTCTCCTGCATATCGCTATCCATATAAGAAAAAGTATCTGCTGCAAGTTCTTTTGGCAATAACCGGTAAAGCAGCAACACATCTTTTTCTTCAAATTCAGTAAATAAAACTGCAAGGTCGGCGGGGTTTTCATTTGCCAAAGTCTCTCTTAATTTACTGAATTTTTTTTGACTTAGGTATTCAGAAACCAGGTCATATAATAATGTCTTTTCATCCATTGTTACGCCCTCCTTGCCGCTTATTTTATGCAATATATAAAATATAATTTATATACTCACAAATTTTAAGGTACACGTTTTATGAATATTTGTCAATGATAATGAACATTGAGATTACAGAAAAATATAGAAATAAACTTGTTTTTTATAGGATAGACTTGTATAGTAGAAGAAAAAGGATAAGGAGCGTATTCAAATGCCATTTATTGATTCAAAGATTACATTGCCGGTATCACCGGAACAAAAAGAAAGTATTAAAAGCAGATTGGGAAAAGCAGTTTCTATTATCAATAAACCAGAGTCATTTTTAATGGTAGGTTTGCAAGATAATTATGACCTGTATATGGGAGGAAATAAGTTAGATAAAGGAGCTTATGTTTCGGTTAGTTTATTTGGAAATGCTACATCTTCTGCTTATGAAAAAATGACAGAAGAGATTTGCAGAATTTATGAAGAGGAACTGGGAATTCCGGGACAGGCTGTTTATGTCACCTATCATGGTGTCAATGACTGGGGATGGAATGGACGTAATTTTTAATGGAAGAATTCTATATTTCTTTGGAAGAGTTGGCATGAATGTGTTTGAACGAAAGCAACAGATATATGGAGGACAGGAATGAAGACATATATTATAAATGGCAGAGTCATTAATCCGGCAACCAAGCAGGATGCTGTATTAGATATTGTCATTGAAAAAGACAGAATTATTGAAGTGGGAACGAATCTAGTTTCCAAGAGGGATTTGGAAGCAGAAGGAGCAAATGTTATTGATGCAGAAGGCTGTTTGGTGATGCCCGGCTTTGTAGATTTACATGTACATTTTCGGGATCCCGGATTGACTTATAAGGAAGATATTGAAACAGGCTCCAAGGCGGCAGCAAGAGGCGGCGTAACAACTGTATGTGCCATGCCGAATACTAAACCGGTAGTTGATTCTGTTGAAACACTGGAATACATTCAGAAAAAGGCAGAGGAAGTGTCACCGATTCATGTAGAGCAGTTATCTGCAGTTACCAAGGGACAGAATGGAACAGAATTGGTTGACATGAAAGCTATGGTACAGCAGGGAGCAATCGGTTTTTCCGAGGATGGTAAGAGTGTTATGGATGTTGCTTTGTATGCAGAAGCGATGCAACAGGCAGCAGGGCTCGGAGCAGTTGTTATGGCACATTGTGAAGATAAGGCTTTGGTGCGTGGTGGAGTATTAAATGAAGGAGTTGCATCAAATAAGTTTGGGGTTCCGGGTATTACCAATTCGGTAGAGGATGTTATAACAGCCAGAGACATCTTTTTGGCAAACGATTATGGAACAAAGCTTCATCTTTGCCATTGTTCTACCGCGGGTAGTGTGGAACTGGTAAGAATGGCAAAGAAGATGGGAATTGCAGTTACAGCAGAGGTTTGCCCACATCATTTTACCTTATGTGATGCTGATATTGATTGTGAGGATTCCAATTATAAAATGAATCCACCGCTTCGAAGTGAAACAGATGTACAAGCTTTAATTCGCGGATTGCAGGATGGAACCATGGAAGTCATTTCAACAGACCATGCACCTCATAGTGCAGAAGAGAAGGCAAAAGGATTTGTGGAAGCTCCGTTCGGAATTGTAGGATTGGAAACCAGTGCTTCCTTGACATATACTGCCTTAGTTGCAACCGGTATTCTGACTCCAATGCAGATGGCGGAGAAGATGAGCTGGAATCCGGCGAAGGTAATCGGGATTGAGAAAGACCGTGGAAGCATAGAAGTCGGTAAGTTGGCAGATATTGTGATTTTTAATCCGGAAATGGAATATATAGTAGATGTGAATGAATTTGCATCAAAGGGAAAGAATACTCCTTTTGCCGGAAAACTATTAAAGGGAAGAGTAGTAAAGACGATTTGTAAAGGTGAGCTTGTATTTACGCTGTCATAATGTTATTACTACAGCTGCAAATGTGAATTAAACAATACGATAAGAAAAGGGGATAAAGTATGGAAGAAGATATTTTTTACGAAAATGATGTCAGAGTTACAAAAACAGCAGTAACAGTACTTAGATGGTTGATAATTGTATTTCCGCTGAAATCATTACAGAGTCAGCTCAGGCAACCTTAGAGGATTGTAATAGCAGCTTTCAGTTTGCAGATTCAGTCTGTACTTCTATGGGAGAACTGAATCTGACGGTTGATGTTATCGTGGAGAATACAGAACAGATGATGGCAATTTCTCAGGAAACTACAGATAAAATGCAGAGTTATATTGAATTAATGGAAAAAACAACTGGTGATAAGGCACGCATGGTTGCTACATCCAGTGAAAATACGGTTGAACATAGTGAGCAGGTATTGCAGATGATAAAGCAAATGCAGGAACTATTGGAAAATACTTTGAATCAGGCAAATCAAATTGTACAGGAATCTGAAACCCAGAAGGGAGTAACAGGAGAAGTAGAAACTTCATTCCATCAGGTGAATGATGTATCTAGAAACCTTTTGACAATTAGTAAAGCAGAATAAATCAAAAAATCTTCTGGAAATGATTTAACACGGCGTTAGAGTTTAGACTCTGGCGCCTTTTTTATAAAAAAGTGTTGACAACTATTCTTGTCATAAGTATAATGTAGCCATGATGAAATGACAAAAAAAGTTGTCAAAATGAAATCGAAACTTGTCAATTTGAAAATCAAAGTTGGCAAATAGAGAACAGGAGATGATAAAAATTGCCATTGTATAATCGCTTAAAAGAATATAGAGCCAGATTAGGAGTAAATCAACAGGAAATGGGTGCATTGGTTGGGACTTCCAGACAGACTATTAGTCAGATTGAACGTGGAGATTATTCACCATCTGTATCTTTGGCACTTAAAATTGCTAAGGTCTGTGAAGCACAGGTGGAGGATATTTTTCAATATGAGGAGGAATAGGACAATGAGTGATGAAAAAAAGAAAAACAGTAGAACTATGATTGTGTTCATAGCAATTTTAGCAGCTAGTTTGGTATTAGGATTTTTATTTGGTGTGGTTTCCAGAGTAATACAAAAGAGTATACCGGATATGCAGATATTATTGAATCAGATAATGAATATAATGGCCTATGTGGTTCCAATTTTGTTTTTATTCATGAATCTGACTGTGGCGGTCATTGGTTTCTTTTATATAAGGACAAGTAAAAAGCAGGCAGCAGTCTGGGACGGAGAAGACGAGGAATCCATTGAACAAATTGAAAAGAGACTGAGTATACCAATGTTGCTGGTAAATGCTATGCTGGTTTTGAACTTTCTGTTTTTTGCTGCTTGTATTTATCTGGGAGAAACGGCTGAACTGAACAAGCTGATGCAGGATATAATTTGCAATGGTGCAATCGTACTTTTTATAGTCGGGTTTGTAATTGAAATGATATTGCAGAAGCAGACCGTAGATTTGGAAAAACAATTAAATCCGGAAAAACGGGGAAATATATTTGATATGAAATTTCAGGAAGTGTGGGTGAACAGTTGTGATGAGGCGCAAAAGCTGATGATTTATAAAGCAGGTTATCAGGCTTTTAAAATAACCAATTATACCTGTATGGGCGTATGGTTACTTGCGTTTTTTGCACAGTTTATGTTTCATACAGGAATCTTTCCAACCATATGTATTGGTATTATATGGCTGGTATTGATTATGACATATTCAATTACAAGTTATAAACTAGAGAATAAAAAGTAGTAAAAGAAATAGTAAAAATGAAATTATGAAAACAAAATTAAGAAAAGTTAGGGAGGCATATATTATGAAGTTTTGGAAGAAGTTTGGTTGGTTTATGTTGGGATTAACACCGACAGTGGCAGTTTTGTGGTGGCAGATTATGGTTATTGGTATTGGTATGGTTATTTATTCTTTGATTCAGGGAATGCAGGCGAGTCAAATGGGGACAGAGATAGTTTACGATGAAATGATAAATGGATTTTTGAGTGGTACGTCCTATGCAATTGTAATGTTTGCAGTGTATATTGGTTATCAGGTTATTTTTGGATTGTGGTACTGGTTGATGTACTGCCGCAAGAAGCAGACGGGTGATTGGAAACAGGTATTAAAGCCACAACGGATCGGTGGGATAATTGGATGTGGAATTGCATTACAGATTACTATTTCGCTGGCGTTGACTTTAATTCTTCCTCTATTTCCAAACGTAATGGAATCTTATATGTCTGTGATGGAAGGCTTGGGAAATGAATCGGTATTTATGATTCTTTGTGTTTGTATACTGGCACCAATTGGGGAAGAACTGATTTTCCGAGGATTAACTATGCGAACGATGGAAAAAGCTGTTCCATGGCAGGTGGCTTTAGTTCTTCAGGCGTTGTTATTTGGCGTTTATCATATGAATTTGGTACAGGGAATTTATGCAACGTTACTGGGCTTACTGTTTGGATATACTGCATATCGTTATGGCTCCGTTGTGCCGGGTATTTTGCTTCATGTGGCTGTGAATTCTTCTAGTTATATTGTAGGTTATATTTTACCGGAGTCATTGGAAGAGCATACCGGTATTATGGTAGCGATTGCAATTGTTGGTTTGGTGGCAACGGTAGGATTCTGCATGTTATTCTTAAAAGGCGCGAAGAGGTCAGATAATTTGGTATCTACTGTTAACGAAACAGAAGTTCAAAGTATTCCAGCCAATTAAGACCAATGATGCGAAGCACTGTTTGCTCCGACATACCCCGTTCCAGAAGACGGGAAGTGAGCAACAGTGCTTTTTTATGATTTTCTAAACAATCTTCCGGTTCGATATTTTCATTCTGGTATTTTCCTCTGGTATAGGAATCACATAAGTCAAAACCCAGTCCCACATGGTTAGCACCAATGAGATTCACTGCATATTCGATGTGACAGCACATGGCATCCAGACAGTGTAGAGAATGGCTTCCGATATGGGTGTCGGAATATCCTACAATATATTTACAGGCATTAAAGCCCATAATACCTCCCTGTTTTGCCAATTCCTGCATTTGTTCATCGGTTAGATTTCGATAATTGGGATGTACGGAATAGGCATCAGAATGGGTGGCTATATAAGGGAGTAATGGGGTGGAGGATGCTTCTTGTCTGGCTGATTGATTGGAAAAGAAGTTGTTTACCTGTGCCCAGCCTTCGTTGTTCAGGTGACTAATATCTAAGAACATTCCAAGTCTTTGTAATTCCTGAATTGCCTGAATGCCCAGAGAAGTAATTCGTCCCGGAATATCTTGGAATTTGGTGGCGGTACAACAGCCGGTTGCCAAAAGATTTGGGCGACTCCATGTAAGACTGGCACCTCGAACTCCTAATTGATACAGGGTATATATTTTATCAAGGTCGGAACCAATACAGTCCAATCCTTCCATGTATAGAAGAATTCCAATTTTTTTACGCTGTTTTACTTCTTCTAATTCATTTTTTGTTGTCACCAGACATAGTTCTTCTGATAATTCATGAATTTCCTTTTTTATTATCTCAATTTGTTTTAAAGCATGTTCAAACCCTTGTTCCCAGCAAAGGGTTTCTTCCTTCCGGTAATCCATCCAGGTTTTAGAAAAGGAATTGGGACTTAGATATGGTCTGGTAGAACCAATAAAATGTGGAATATCAGATGAAGGATAGAAAACCCAATTTTCAATATAGATTGAAGAAAGAATTAATTGAAAACCGGCGGCTTTCCAATTAGGAAGATAGAGTCTGCGGATAACATCTTGTTCCCCTTGCTGATGGCGCAGAAGAATTTCACCGGCTAAATCATTATGGGCATCAATAACAGGAACAGACTGGTGCAGTCGTTGAGCAAATTCTTCAAAAGATGCACGTTTTGGATTCATGTTCGCATTCCTTTCTGTGAGAAAAGTCTCATTTCACTAAAATATTCTCATGCATGAAAAGATATGTCAAGTAAGCATAGAGAATCCGATAGCAACATATGAATAGGTTAGCAGAATATGGATGTGAAATGGATGTGATAACATGAAAACGAAGGTATTGATTGGAGGTAAACCAGATCAGATAAGAAATTATGTG
>CAMEWU010000072.1 GCA_945946715.1 uncultured Clostridium sp.
CTACATTTGCAACAATCTGTACAACGGTCCAGCCTTTTGGAACACTTAAGTTAAACAACTGATCTAACTTCCATGTGCCATTATACTCAATTAATACTAACTGTGGCTTATACTGGGTCTGAAGCTTCATTAACCGTTCTGTTGTTAAATCTTCCGGTTCTTCAATGATTTCCAGCATAATGTTATGCGCCGCCAGTTCTGCCGCATCATATTCCTCAATACCTTCCTCACATACCAGAAGCAAAGCACGGTCTCCTTCATTGAAATCCTGACCAATTAGCGTGTTCTGTATAAATGTGGTCTTTCCGCTTTCCAAAAATCCGGTAAACAGATAAACCGGTATTTCCTTTGCCATACCAATTCCTCCTTCAGAATACTTCTATAACTGGAACAATTCTGTTAACTTATCTTCCTTTAAATTGCTTCCAATTACACAAAGTTTTCCGGTATAATCCGGTGTTCCCTTCCGCATCTCATATTCGCCCGGTACCAAATCAAAATAAATCCATTCGCCATTTACATTTGGCACCATACCTTTGGCACGTAAAATCACACCATACTCTTCTGTCTCAGATAATTGTTTCAGAATAGACTCCATATCTGTGTCTGAATACTTATGTGGTGTTTCCTTTCCCCAGCTTGTAAATACTTCATCTGCGTGGTGGTGATGATGGTGATGGTCATGGCAGCCACAAGTACAGTCTTCACCATGTTCATGATGGCACTCTTCATCGTGGTGATGGTGTCCTTCTTCATGCTCGTGGTCATGGTCGTGATGGCACTCTTCATCGTGATGATGGTGTCCTTCTTCATGCTCATGATCATGGTCGTGATGACATTCTTCATCGTGATGATGGTGATGTCCGCATTCCGGACAAATCTCTGCTTCTTCCAGCATTTCATGCAACAAGGAATTACCTTCGGTCATTGCCTTACGAATAACTGTACCATCTATATCCTCCCAAGGAGTAGTAATAATCGTTGCTTTTTCATTGTGTTCTTTTAATAAAGCAACCACTGCTTCTAATTTATCCTGAGGCATTTTCTGTGTCCGGCTGAGAATAATAGTACTGGCACTTTCAACCTGATTGTTAAAGAATTCACCAAAGTTCTTCATATACATTTTTGCCTTGGTTGCATCTGCCACAGTTACAAAACTATCCAGTTCTAGTTCCGTGTCTTCTGCGACTCCTTGAACTGCCTTAATTACATCGGACAACTTACCAACACCGGATGGTTCAATAATAATACGATCCGGTGCATATTCGGTTAATACTTTTTTCAATGCTGTACCGAAGTCTCCAACTAATGAACAACAGATACAACCGGAATTCATCTCTGTAATTTCAATACCTGCATCCTTTAAAAAACCACCATCAATGCCAATTTCACCGAATTCATTTTCAATTAATACCAGCTTTTCACCGGTAAATGCTTCTGAAATCAGTTTTTTAATTAACGTTGTTTTTCCTGCTCCAAGAAATCCTGAAACAATATCTACCTTTGTCATTTTAACGCCTCCGTTTTAATCTGTGAGTTACTATAACTCAATTCTTATATTAATGATGTACTGAAATACCGTTCAACACGATCTGCCAGTACAGTTGCAATCACTTTGTCACTTCCATATTTCTTTGCCATTTTCTTTGCTGCCCATACATTAGCACCGGAAGAGGTTCCTACTAATAATCCTTGTACCTTTGCCAATTCTCTTGCCGTATTAATTGCATCATCATCCGTTACGGTCACAATATCCGTAATCATATCTACATCTAAAATATCCGGAACAAAACCGTCACCAATACCCTGAATCTGATGTAATCCGGGTTCATCTCCAAGTAATGCCGATACATTTTTAGGTTCAACTGCCACTACTTTCAAATCCGGATTCTGTTCTTTTAAAAACTTACTGATTCCTTGCAGCGTACCGCCACTTCCAATACCACTGACAAAGATATCTACCTTTCCTTTCAGTTGCTCGTATATTTCAACTGCTGTAGTACGATAATGCATATCCGGGTTAGCCGGATTCTCAAACTGCTGTGGAACAAAATACTTATCAGAGGAAGATGCAATTTCTAATGCCTTTTCCACAGAACCACCAATACTTAATTCCGGCGGAGTCAGCACTAATTCAGCTCCTAAGGCACGAATGATTTTCTTTCGTTCTTCACTCATATTTTCCGGCATAACTATAATAACCGGATAGCCCATCCGAATACCACATAACGCCAAACCGATTCCCGTATTTCCGGAAGTTGGTTCTATAATAGTCATACCCTTCTTCAGTTTCCCTTCTGCCTCGGCCACCTCTAACATATTCTTTGCAATTCGGTCTTTTATACTACCACCCGGGTTCAAGAATTCAGCCTTTGCAAAAATATTCAAACCTGTTGTTTTCTTTAAACTAATCATTGGTGTATTCCCAATTAAGTCTAACACATTTTCTGTTACAATATTCATCTATTATACCTGCCCTTTACTAAACATATTATAATATTATATTCTCATTTTGAAATATTGTCTAGCTGACAGCCTTTTCCAAAATCTCAATTGCCTTATCACACTCTGCTTTTGTAACAATCAAAGGTGGTACAATCCGAATTACATTATCACGAACTGCAGTAATCAAGAGCTTTTGATCAAAGCATTTATGCTTTACATCAAAGGCAATTGGTTTCTCAAATTCTACGCCAACCAATAAACCACGTCCACGAACCTCTTTTACCCCTGGAAGTTCATTAAGCCTGTCCATAAAATATGCGCCCATTTCCTTTGCATTCTGTGGCAGCTTACGTTCCAGAATTTCACAGATTTCTGCATAAGAAGCAGCACAACATACCGGATTTCCACCATAAGTAGAGCCATGAGCACCTGGATTTAATGCCTTTGCTACTTCCTTCGTAGCACAAATCGCACCAATTGGCATACCGCCACCCATCGCCTTTGCCATAGTCACAATATCCGGTTTTACTCCATAGGACATAAATGCCATTACATCGCCGCAACGTCCCCATCCGGTCTGTACTTCATCAAATAACAGAAGCATTCCCTTTTCATCACATAGCTTTCGCAATCCTTGTAAAAACTCTTCTGTGGCAGGATAAACACCGCCTTCTCCCTGAACCGGTTCTACCATAATAGCAATGGTATTCTCTGTACAGGCTTCACGGAAAGAATCCAGATTATTGAATTCTGCATATGTAAAGCCCGGAAGAATCGGATGGTAACCAATCTGGCACCCATTATCCGGTTGTCCGGTAGCACTTAAGGCACCATAGGTCCTTCCGTGAAAACTGTTTTTAGCCGTTACAATATGATAATGCTCCGAGCCATACTTCTCTACTCCATATTTACGTGCCATTTTGATCATAGCCTCATTGGCTTCTGTTCCGGAATTTTGAAAGAATATCCGATCCATACCGATGGTTTCACAAATCAGTTTTGCCAGTTTTGCCTGTGGTATGGAATATGGATAGTTAGAAGCATGGATCAGCTCTGCCACCTGCTCCTGTACTGCCTGTACCACTTTTTTATTGCAATTTCCCGCAGAACTAACTGCAATTCCGGCATAAAAATCCAGATATTGAGTTCCATCCACATCGTATACATACATATCTTTTGCTGTCTCAGCAACCAAATCAAACCGTTCTCCGATTCCCAGCATATATTTATCTACGGTATCCTTCAATTCCTGCCTTGTCATTCCTGTATCCTGTAAACGCATATTTTTCCCTCCGCCTAATTATTTCCATGACTTTTATATTAAAAACCACAGTTTTTCTCATATTAAAACCTCTCTAAAATGTATCACTCCCACTTATAAATGTCAATCATCCTCATAATTCCATAACTGCATCTAAATGCGGCTCTTATTCTCCATCATCTGCTTTACCAGAAAGCACCTGATTCAAAATATAGGCCAGTGGCTCCATTGCATTATTGGCTTCTTCTACCGTATTTGTCTGCCCTCCTACTTCAATTAGGGTTGCCTTCGGTCGACGATTTAAATTGTATTGATATCCTTTTATATAAGTTCTTCGTAAAAAATCATCATAAGCAGAAGTCCCTGTCAGATACATCTGCAGGCTAAAAGCAAGATTTGCCTGTCGATTAGGATTTGATAAGTACTCCAGTTCTCCATTACTGGTGGTTCGGCTGACACCATTAAAAAACATGATTTTTGCAGTTGGTTTTCCATTAATATTTGTTACCAGATGTGTATTTTCATTTACTCCATCTCGATGAAGGTCAATTACAACTTCAATGGATGGATGTTCTGCCAAAATCTGGTCAATTCCCTGTCCGGACAAAGTGTATGCATAATTTCGATCAATTTTTCCATCTACCTGATCATAGACTGTACGATCATGGTATACCTTGTATCCATAATCTTCCAAAAGCTTTGTTAATGTATCGCCCAATCCAATCGGGGTATCTTCCAACACGCCCGGACGACTATCTACAAATGTTTCAGAAGAACTATGGGTATGATAAATTAGTATTTGATAATCTGAGTTATCCTGTTGCATGGTCATATCCATGGAAAGAAGTGTTTGTGCATTCATTTCATCCCGATTTACATAAGTTGTAGAATCAACTACATAACAATTTTCAATTAAAAATTGAAAATCTGACAATTGCTCCATTGTATACCTCTGTCCCGGTGATGCCCCCGATACGGAAGTCTCCACTGTAACCGGTGCCCCACCTCTCATATCAGCTTCCAATGCCTGCTGTGTTTCCTGACTTACTGTATCTTCATCCTGATAATAATAGGAAGGAATTTCATTACCGGTGCAGGCAATCATATAGTCATAACCATAGTAATCCTGAAAAACCACTGCCGGACATACCAATTCCATAATGATTTGTTCCATTTGCAGCCATGTGTCCTGCCTACGTTCCGTATAAGTCAATCCCGGAGCCAGCTCCTGCAGCAATCGCTCTCCTGAAAATAAAATCATGTAGCTCATCAAGCCTATGATTCCAATCAGGAGAAAACTGCTTTTCCACTTTCGGATGGACTCTTTCCATGTATTTAGTTGTCCCATTTCATGTATCCATGTTTTCATATTTTAATTATATGAATGCTGCAGCCGATTTATGGCTTCGGAAATTGTAAAACTAATACGTTTAATCGCCTCATCAATATTTTTAGGTGTTACAAACATATTTGCCAAATAAGGTTCTACCATTTCACATGCCAGTTGATATCTTTCTTCCTCTGTAAATTCCTCTATCGCCTGACGGGTTCCATTTCTTCCAAAGGCTTCCAGCATTACGTCCATGGCATCATCCACAATTGCGGGAACGGAAATAACCGTTGGCACACCAATTGCAATTACTTTGATTCCCATGGTTTCTTCTGTAATTGCTTTTCGATGATTGCCTACACCTGAACCTGGTGCAATTCCCGTATCTGCCAACTGAATGGTTTTATTCAGACGATTGGAATTTCCGGCTGCCAAAGCATCAATTACTACCAAAACCTCCGGCTGTATTTCCCGTATTACCGCTAACAGGATTTCCTGACTTTCCATTCCGGTCTGTGCCATTACTCCGGGTGAAATAGCACTAATTTCATATGGGCACTGAACAATCTCTTCTTTTAATAAATGTCTGGTGACATATAAATTATCTACGACCAAAGGTCCCAATGCATCTGGAGTCACTCCCCTGTTTCCTAATCCTGCAATGAGAATTTTACGGCTATTTCCCAACATTTCTTTTAAATGCCTATAGAGCGATTCACTCATAGGTTCATGATAATCTTCATCACTACAACGCAATTCTTCACTTTCTATTGTAATATACGTTCCGATTGGTTTTCCAATTTTCTCTGCTCCTTCTTTAGAATCAATATCGATTCTGGTTTCCTTCATATCATTATCCCGGTTAATTCTGGTAGAAACATGTACCCCGGGAATCATTTCTTTTTCGTCCAGTTCTTCTCTCAACTCTACTGCTAAATCTGTTCTTTGCATTGAAAGCATTTCCATCACCTCTTTTTCATTATCTGTAATTTCACTGGAAATATACGCGGATGTTTTCTTCATAAAATATATCCTTTTTTCAAAAAAAAGATTGACAAATGAAAACTCCATGTATATTATGAAATAGTATGTTTGCGTTAGATTGTCCGTGTCCGGTTTTTACGCTGACAACAAAGAATTAATAACAATTAATTTATGAATAATAATTACGTATGGAGGTGTAGGATTTGGCTAATATCAAATCTGCAAAGAAGAGAATCAAAGTTATTGAGACCAAGACATTAAGAAACAAAATGATTAAGTCTAAGGTTAAGACTATCATCAAAAAGCTCGAGGCTGCCGTAGCTGCTGGTGATAAGGAATTGGCACAAAGTTTATTAGTTACAGCTACTTCTGAGTTAAGCAAAGCTGGTTCAAAGGGTGTATACCACAAGAACACTGTTTCCAGAAAAGTATCCCGTATGGCTGCTGCTGTAAACAAAATGGCTTAATTGTTTATTTGAAATTATATTAACCCAAAGAAAACCGTTCACTTTTGTGAACGGTTTTTCTTTATAATCTTTATTACTTATTCTTTTCCACTCCAACAATATGTGCACAGTTTATCCGGATCAATTCCCACTGCTTCTATCATATCATCTAACCGATGGAACCGAAGGGATGTAAAATTCAGTTTTTCTCCGATTTTTTCAACCATCCGTTCGTATTTTTCAGAATTATAGTCTGCATATTCCCGTAATACCTCATCTGTCACTTCTCCATTTTCCAATTCATTGATTACAACTCTGGTAATCAGTTCCATCTCTGATTTCGAGCGTGAGAAATTCAGATACTTACATCCAAAAATCAGCGGTGGACAAGCCGGGCGGATATGAACTTCCTTTGCTCCACTTTCATATAAAAATTCTGTAGTCTCACGAAGCTGGGTACCTCGAACAATCGAATCATCAATTAGTAACAGTTTCTTTCCTTTAATTAATTGTTCCACAGGTAACAGCTTCATCTTTGCAATTAAATCCCGCTTGCTCTGCATGGTTGGCATAAAGGACCGTGGCCAGGTTGGGGTATATTTAATAAATGGTCTGGAAAATGGTACTCCTGAGGCATTGGCGTATCCGATTGCATGTGCTGTTCCGGAATCCGGTACTCCGGCTACAATATCCGGTTTTACATGATCCCGTTTTGCCAGCAGTTCCCCACAGCGATACCGCATTTCTTCTACACTAACTCCTTCATAGGTAGAAGATGGATATCCATAATATATCCATAAGAATGTGCAGATTTTCATCTTATCACCCGGTGCAATCAGTGTTTTGATACCGTCAGCAGTCATGACCACTACCTCTCCCGGTCCAAGTTCCCGTTCTGCGGTATATCCCAGATTTAAGTAAGAAAAGCTTTCAAACGCTGCGCAAAAAGCTCCTTCTTTTTTACCAATTACAATTGGAGTTCTTCCATATTTATCTCTGGCGCAATAAATTCCCTTTGGTGTCAAAATCAACATAGACATGGAGCCTTCAATAATTTCCTGTGCATAACGAATACCATCTATGAAATTTTCTTTTTGATTTATAATGGCGGCAACCAGTTCTGTTGCATTAATTTCTCCATTACTCATTTCAAAGAAATGTGTCTTATTTTCTAAAATCATCTGTATAATTTCGTCTGCATTATTAATTTTTCCAATCGTAGTAATTGCAAACGAACCATGATGAGAACGAACTAAAATTGGCTGTGCCTCATAATCTGAAATACATCCAATTCCATAATAACCTTTCATTGAATTTGCTTCTTTTTCAAACTTCGTCCGGAATGGTGCATTTTCAATTTTATGAATTGCTTTTTCAAAGCCTTTTTCTCCATAAACCGCCATACCAGCCCGTCTGGTTCCTAAATGAGAATGGTAATCCGTTCCAAAAAACAAATCAAAAACGCAATCTTCTTTCGATGCCACGCCAAAAAAACCGCCCATATGCAACCTCCAAATATTACTCTTTACTTTTGTAGTTCTAACCACATACCCCATTAGTATATCAACTTTAAGAACAAAAGGAAATAGAAAAATATAATTCTCTTATTCTTTTTTCGTTGAAAATTCCACAATTAATAATTCAACTCCAATTGTATCTATATACTTTCCTCGTTTAATTCCGGCATCTACCTCTTGACATGCCTCTAACATATGGACCAACTGTCCGTAAGAAAAATGACCAATCTGACTTTTATACTTTCCTACTGTAAACGGTGGAATTCCTGCTTTAGAAGCAATACTGCCATGATCCAGATTCAATCGGGTCATTTCACTCACTTGTAACAAAATATGTATCTGCCTGGTTAACAGATATAAAATTCGCATAGCCGGTTCCCGTAATGCCAGTAAATCATGATACAGCTTTAATGCCTGTTCCCGATTCTGGTTTCCAATGGCATCCAGCATCTCAAATATCTGGCTTTCTGCCTGATTGCTACAGATTTCCTGCACAGACTCTAATGTAATTGTATCAGAATCAATAGCATATGATAACACTTTCTCTAATTCCATGTGCAACAGGTTCATATTAATGCCTGCCTGTTCTACCAGATATTGTGCTGCTGCTTCCGTAATCTGCTTCTTCTCCTGACGGCACTGAATTCCAATCCATGCCAGTAGCTCTTTATCCTTTGGAGTCTTCATCTCTGCTGCATATCCCAGTTCTTTTACGGTTTTGAACAGTCTGCCACGCTTGTCTACTTCGCTTTCAACAAAAATAAGATATGTCGTATCCGGAAACTGCTTTAACTTTTCTTCAAATCCTTCCGAACCATTCTTAAACCAACCACTTTCTTCAATGATAATCAATCGCCGTTCCGAAAAAAAAGGCAGAGTTTCTGCAATATCAGCCACCTCAACTGCCGAAATACCTTTTCCTTCAAAATAACTGATATTCATATCATCCTCTTCCGGACAAATTGCCTGTTTCAACTTATCCCGATACTGATGTCGAAGGTAGGCTTCTTCTCCATATAACAAGTATATATGTTCTAGTTTATTTAATTTAATATGTTCTGCAATTGTCTTCATAATCCAACATCCTTATTCTACTATTGCACTCTGGTACAGTCTTATTATATCATTCTTATAACAGTTTAGCATTATTTATTTCTCAAAATACGTCTCTACGCTTATTCCATTTCTACTTATTTCAAATGTCACCGCTCCTGTTTCACATGTAACCAATGTCTTACATCCATTGTTCTCTAATCGCTCCATTACCGCTTCATGTGGATGCCCGTACCGATTTTCTTTTCCACAAGAAATCACAGCATATTCAGGATGTATCTGAGCCAGCAATGCTTCTCCTGTAGACCCTTTGGAGCCATGATGTCCTACCTTTAATACATCATATTGTTGTGGCATCCATTGGGAAGATTGTTCCAACAATTGCTGCTCTCCTTCTATTTCCAAATCTCCTGTAAATAACATCTGAAAGGACCGGTATGATACCGAAAGCACCATGGATGTATTATTCTCGGAATAATTTCCTATTTTCATATCCTTTTCCTCTTCGGAAGATTTTGGATATAAACATGTAATTTTTACAGTTTCCAATACTAATTGGTCACCACTTTCCATTGTTTTTACCTGTATTCCTGCCTCCTCAGCCCGTTTCATTAATATTTGGAATTCCTTATCCCATAATGCCAGTTCAGGAACTACCAGACATCCGATTTGTATTCCTCCCTGTTCCGATAATACAATCAGTTCTTCTATACCATTTACGTGATCCTGATCCATATGACTGATAAATACATAATCTAATCTTCCGGAACCATAATACTTAACTGCCGGTGTAATCACATACTCTCCGATTCCGGAACGGGTACTGCTGCCACCATCTACTAAAATATAATGCTGATTGGGGGTCTTCATTAATATACAGTCTCCCTGCCCTATATCCAACATGGTAATTAAAAGGCATTGGGTGGGAGTCAATATCAGGAAACAGCAATAACACACCATAATTACACCCAGCCGAATATAATATTTCTTTTGAAGCATCAGATAACAACATACTAAAATACCATAATAGATTCCTATCTCCCACAACCGAATAGCACCAACATGCCAGACAGAACCCGGAAGCTGTTCCACATATGTACAAAGAGCATCGAATCCCTTTAATATCCAATCACAAGGTAACAATACCAGTCTGCCAAGCCACGGTGATACCATTGAGAGTAGAATTCCTGCAAACCCACAGAATACCAAAGGAGTCATCAATGGAATTACTAATAAATTTAAGAATATTCCATACACAGGAAAATCATAAAA
>CAMEWU010000073.1 GCA_945946715.1 uncultured Clostridium sp.
ATTTATCAATGACAGAACGGATTTTAGCTTCTGTATTCCAGGCAGTAACACCGAGAACTGCAGGCTTTAATACTGTGGATTTATCATTAATGGATAATAATAGTAAGTTAATAATGATAATACTGATGTTAATTGGCGGCTCATCCGGTTCAACTGCCGGAGGATTAAAGGTTACAACTGTTGCAGTTATAATTATGACTGTTTGGGCAGTTTTCAATCACCGGGCAGAAGTACAAGGCTTTGGAAGACGGATTGCACCAGGTTCGATTTACAATGCGGTAGCATTTTTAATCTTATATTTTGTATTGTTCTTATTCGGTGGCATGGCCATTGGTATTATAGAATCGGTTCCGTTGATAACAGCACTATTTGAGTCTGCTTCTGCGGTTGGAACAGTAGGGTTGTCTCTGGGATTAACACCAGAGCTTGGAATTATTTCAAAGTGTATTTTAATGATGCTGATGTTTTTGGGAAGAGTCGGAGGTTTGACGCTGGTATTTGCTTTTATTTCAGAAAAGCATTTAGTTTATTCCAAATTCCCGGAAGAGAAAATAACAGTTGGCTAGGAGGAATGGAGAATGAAATCATTTTTATTAATTGGATTAGGCCGCTTTGGAAAATATGTTGCCATGAAGCTGGATGAATTAAATCATGAAGTATTGGCAATTGACATGGATGAAGAACGTGTACAGGATGTTTTGCCATATGTGACCAGCGCACAGATTGGTGATAGTACAGATGAGAATTTTTTGCGCAGTTTAGGAATTGGGAATTTCGATGTATGTATTGTAACAATTGGTGATAATTTTCAAAATTCGTTGGAAACCACCTCATTATTGAAAGAAATGGGCGCAAAGCTGGTCATTTCAAGAGCAGCACGAGACGTACATGCTAAGTTTTTACTACGGAACGGAGCCGATCATATTGTTTATCCGGAAAAGCAGCTTGCTTTGTGGACTGCCATTCGATATAGTTCGGATCACATTTTGGATTATATTGAGTTGGATTCAGATTTTTTGATGTTGGAAGTTTCGGTACCAAGCGGATGGATTGGAAAAAATGTGCAGCAGTTGGATATACGAAAGCAATATCAGTTAAATATTGTTGCAATCAAAGATAATGGAATACTTAATCCGGAGATTGATCCGGAGTATTGTTTTACCGGCCAGGAATCAGTATGGGTGGTTGGAAAAAATAAGAATATGCAGAAATGTTTTCACCTATAAAAGGCAGAATGTATGCGAAATGGAAATAAAGAATGAAGCGAATTTTTAATGATGCATTAAGAGAATACTGTGCGCGTGATTATTATCCTTGGCATATGCCGGGACATAAACGGCAGAATCAGTTGCTGACACATACATTTGGAGTGGAATATGATGTAACGGAGCTGCCCGGACTGGATAATTTACTGGCACCGGAAGGAGTCATTGACGAATCGAGAAATCAACTGCCGAAAATCTATAGAAGTTATGCATCATATTATCTGGTAAATGGTAGTACTTCCGGATTATTAACTGCAATATCTGCCATATGTAAACCGGGGGATACCATTATTATGGCACGTCACTGTCATAAGGCTGTTTATCATGCGGTTGCATTGCTGGAATTGACACCTGTGTATCTGTATCCCACAGTGATTATGCCCTATAACATAAGTGGGAGTATATCACCAGAGCAGATAGAGGAAGCATTGCAAAGCCATGAAAATGCAAAGGCTGTGATTCTTCCGTCTCCAACCTATGAAGGTGTTTTATCAGATATTGATGGGATACAAAAACTGGTACATCGGGCGGGGGCATACTTAATTGTTGATGAAGCTCATGGGGCACATCTGGAGTTTGGGTTGGATGTACCTGCATCTGCAGTCCGTTGCGGTGCAGATTGTGTTATCCAGAGTCTCCATAAGACTTTACCTTGCTATAATTCCTGTGCATTGTTACATCTTTGCAGAAAGGACAAGAGTTTACAGGAACGAATAGAACGGTATCTGGGAGTATATCAAACCAGTTCGCCATCCTATCAATTGGTTGCCAATATGGAAGATTGTATTGCTACTGTGGACAGCTGGCGAAACAGTAAAATGGTGGAATATTATTCTTGTCTGCGGCAATATCGTGCAAAGTGGGAGAGATTAAAACAGATTCATTTACTGACCATAGAAGAAGTACAGGAACAGGGAAGTTTTGCATATGATGAATCAAAACTAGTATTTTGTCTGCCAAATGGTTTGATTACAGGAGTGGAATTTGCAACGCTGATGGAAGAACAATATGGCATGATTGTTGAGATGGCATCCCGAAATTATGTGATTGCAATGACCAGTGTTGCAGATTCAGAGGCAGCATTTCAAAGACTTGACCGGGCATTACAGAAGCTGGATAAAGAATTGCTTCAGATGCCGTCAAGAACAGTAGCTTCCGGAGAAGAAGTCGAGATACCTAAGGAACTTGCAGGTACAGTAAATGAGCTGGTTTATTTGCCGGGACCGGCATGGCAGAGGCCAAACCATTTGGTTTTGCTGGAAGAAGCAGAGAATCTGATTGCCGGAGATTTTGTGACAGTTTATCCACCGGGTATTCCGGTTCTGGTACCGGGAGAACGTATCTCAAAAAAAATAATTCAGTATATAAAAATATGTATAGAATCAAATCTTACGGTACAAGGTATAACTGTAAGAAAAGAGAAAGAAAACCAACTAGTCTTTTTATCTGTTCTATGATACACTGTTCCATGTCGTATTAATTAGGAAAGAAAGAGAGGTTATACTAGTATGAATAATATTCAAAATTTAGATCCGGAAGAAATTTTTGCTTTGCTTTTTTCCTCGGGCATGATAATTTTTACACTGATTGTAATTGGAATTGTTTTATTGCTTGTTGTCGCTGTTTACGTGTTACAGGCACTGGCAATTTACCGCATGGCTAAGAAGGTTGGTGTAGAAAATGCATGGGGTGCCTGGATTCCGATTTTTCAGACCTGGGTTATGTTTCAAATCTCAGATAAACCATTTAAGATACTGTTATTGAATAAAGAAATTGAATCCCGTAATAATGCATTCTGGGTTTATATGGCGGTCGCATGGGGTGGTACAATTGTAATGAGTGCAGTTGGCAGCTTGGCTGCAATCCCATATGTTGGTTTGATTTTTGGTCTTTTGTCAGGCGTTTTAAGTCTGGCATACAAGTTTGCAATTGTATTATTCCTATATCCATTATATCATGATGTATATGAGATTTTCATGCCGGAACAGGCTGTAGGGTTTTCCATTGCAACAATTATCTGCTCTTTTGTAGCACCAATTGTTATCGTAGTTCTTCTGTTGATTGCATCTGGCAAAGACCCGGTTCTATCCGCAAAGAATGAATATGTGGTAAATGATTCCGAAGTGATTTATTAATTAGGAGGATGCATATTGCCTGCAACCATTGACAATCATAGTGAAAATAGTGTAAAATTCGCAGAAGATAGTAAGAGAATTTATAAAATATAAAATGAAAGAAGCGAGGTAAATGTTACAATGAAAAAGTTCATTTCAAAGGTAACCGCAGCCGGCTTAATTGCAGTTATGGCATTTATGGCAGCTGGGTGTAGTGCAACTACAAAAGGTGGCAATGTAGTAAAGACGATTAATATTTCGTTAACAGATGAGCAGTATGCATTTGGTGTAGATAAGAATAATGCAGAATTACTGGAACAGACAAATGAGTATATCGCTCAGGTAAAAGAAGATGGAACATTAGATGCAATCTGTGAAAAGTATTTTGGCGATGGTACACCGGAGGGTGTAACTTCTGCAACACAGGATGATTCCAAAGAGCAGTTGGTAGTTGCTACAAATGCAGAATTTTCTCCTTTTGAATATAAAGAAGGGGATACATTCTACGGTATTGATATGGAGTTGGCAGCAGGGTTAGCGGAGTATCTGAATATGGAACTGGTTATTCTGGATGTAGATTTTGAAGCAGTTTGTACATATGTAGATACCGGAAAGGCTGATATGGCAATTGCAGGTCTGACCATCAATGAGACCAGAAAACAAAGCGTTAACTTTACTGATTCTTATTATACAGCATCCCAGGTAATCATTGTACCAAGTGATAACACAGACTTTGATGCCTGTGAGACTGCCGATGATGTACTGGCAGTGATTGCAGGGCAGGAAGAAGGACGTATCGGTGGACAGAGTGGAACAACAGCAGAGTATTTTGTAAAAGGTGATGCTGACTGGGGATTTGACGGTATCAGTAATATGAGCTGGGTAGGTTATACTTCCGGTTCGTTAGCTGTCAATGATATGTTATCCGGTAACATCAATTATGTAATTATTGATGAAGCACCGGCTAATATGATTGTTAAGAAGGTAAATGCAGCAAATTAATCTGTTTTGATACAAGTGGAAACCTGCCCTGTCCGGCAGGTTTCTTCTCGTATTACTTATGAGGGCAAAACATGACAATTCAATCGTTAATGAACAAATGGAATTTATTTATAGATACGTTTTTAAATAAAGGCGGCTACAAAGAAGTTGTGACCGGTTTGATAAATACTTTGATTATTGCACTTGTGGCATTGGTAATTGGTATTATAATCGGTACGATAATTGCTGCTGTGGAGGTACAGCCGAAAAAAGGAAAGGTGATGACGGTACTGAATAAAATCTGTACGGTCTATGTGGCATTTTTCCGGGGCACTCCAATTGTAGTACAGTTGTTGCTGGGGTATTTCGTTATTCTGCCACTGCTGGGCTGGAATTTTTCTTCTGTAGTAGTAGCCATTATGATTATGGGATTAAACAGTGGAGCATATGTGTCTGAAATCATGCGTTCCGGTATTTTGTCTGTGGATGTAGGTCAGATGGAAGCCGGCCGGGCCATGGGTTTAAATTATGGCACAACCATGCGGAAAATTATTATTCCACAGGCTATAAAAAATATCCTTCCAACCTTAGGAAATGAATTAATTTCTCTGATAAAAGAGACTTCAGTTGTCAGCTTTATTGGCGTAGTAGATTTGTATAAAGCATTCCGTACCATCGGTTCCGGGAATTATGAATATATGATGCCATTCTTGGTGATGGCTGTCATTTATATTGTGATTATTCTATTGATAACCTTCGGGTTACGTATGATGGAAAGGGGGCTGCGGGCAAGTGATAAGCGTTAGAAATGTATATAAGAACTTTGGTGATTTAAAAGTATTAAAAGGTGTCAGCAGCGAGATTCAAAAGGGGGAAAAGGTTGCGATTATCGGACCTTCCGGCAGTGGAAAAAGTACACTGCTTCGGTGTATGAATCTGTTGGAGGAGCCAACTTATGGGGAAATCTGGTTAGATGACAAACTTTTGACTCCTGCAGACCCATATCTGCATCCGGAGGTAATTGCAGCATCAAAGACCTATCAAAACATGTATCAGGCAAAGCTAAGTGAGAGTGCAAAAGTGGATTCCGTGAATTCAAATAGTAAGAAGCCGGAATCATCAGTGGCTGGAGAAAAGCAAGAATTTGACAAAGAAATTATACATGAAATTAAGGAAAAGGATTTGCTTCAAAAGCACGAAGGAAAAGAATATAAGGAAGTATTAAAACAGATTGAGAAGAATTACCGCATGGATGTGAATCTGGCAAGACAACGGGTAGGTATGGTATTCCAGCATTTTAATCTGTTCAATAATTTAACGGTTATGGAGAATCTGACGATTTCTCCGGTGACTTTAAAGTTGCAGTCAGAAGAAGAGGCGACCCAAAAGGCAAGTGAATTATTAAAGCGTATTGGTTTGTATGATAAAAAGGATGAGTATCCAAGCAAGCTGTCCGGCGGACAGAAACAGCGGATTGCCATTGTTCGTTCTCTGGTTATGAATCCGGAAGCGATTCTCTTTGATGAACCTACTTCGGCACTGGATCCCGAGATGGTTGGAGAAGTTCTGGAACTGATTCGGGAACTGGCAGAAGAAGGAATGACTATGGTTATTGTAACGCATGAAATGGGATTTGCCAGAGAAGTTGCAACCAGAGTGTTATTCATGGATGGCGGAGAGATTAAGGAAGAAAATACGCCGGAAGAATTCTTTGGAAATCCACAGAATCCCAGATTAAAAGAGTTTTTGTCGAAGGTGTTGTAAGGAAAAAGGGAAGGAAACGAGTTATGCAGGGATTATTTATATCCATGGAAGGACCGGATGGTGCCGGAAAAAGTACACAGATAGAATTGTTACAAAACTATCTGGAGGATAAAGGATATGAGATTATAATTACCAGAGAGCCGGGTGGAACTGTGATTAGTGAAGACATCCGACAGGTGATATTAAATAAAGAATATAAGGAAATGTGTCCGAACACAGAATTGCTTCTGTATGCAGCAGCAAGGGCACAGCTGGTAAATGAAGTGATTCGACCTGCACTGGAAGCAGGAAAAGCTGTTATCTGTGATCGGTTTGTAGAGTCTTCTGTAGTGTATCAGGGAATTGCCAGAGGGTTAGGTATTGAACGGGTATATGCGGTTAATGATTATGCACTGGAAGGACTCCGCCCACAATTAACGATTCTGCTGGATTTGGATGCCAAAGAGGGATTGCGGAGAAAGAAGCAGCAGGCAGAGCTTGACCGAATGGAGGCAGAAGGGCTGGAATTTCATCAGAAGGTTGCTGAGGGGTATCGTATTTTGGCAGAACGGGAACCGGAACGAATTATGAAAATTTCTGCTACTTTACCAAAAGAGGATATTCATGCTAAAATAGTAGTAGCTATTGAAGAGCGGATTTTGAACCGATAAAACAAGTAAGGGAACTCCATTTCTTCTTAGAAAAGGCAGGAATTGGCAATGCAAAACATATGAAGGGAGGCAGGGTAAATGGAAGTAAAATTAGATGCGATTAACCAGTTAACGCAAGTGGATGCCGCAGAGGCAGTTAAGAATACTGGAAATGGCGATTTTAAGTTTACTCTTGTCAGTCATATACAGGAAAGCGAATTGCAGGCCAAGATGGAGGGACTGATGCGGGAAATCGAGGAAGAAGGACAGCGGATTGCCAGACACAAGGATATCCGGGATATGAAACGGTATCGGGCGAAGATTAAAGAATTCATGAATGAAATCACTACCCGGTCTTATTCATTTACCAGAGAGAATTTTTTGGATCGAAAAGGCAGACACCGGGTGTATGGAATCATACATCTGATTGATGAAGATTTAGACAAATTAGCAGAAACTCTTATGGCAGAAGAGAAGGATCATTTAGAAATTCTACGGTTGATAGATGATATTCGGGGAATGTTGATAGATATCATAACTTAGAACCGGATATTCATATTATAGTATAGCCAGCATTTGGGAAAGAAGGTGTCAGTTATGGCTACATTTAAAGATGTTATTGGACATGAAAGTATAATTGGACATTTTAAGAGTAGTATTGAGAAGGGCAAGGTTGCACATGCTTATTTAATACATGGTGAAAAGGGAACAGGAAAGAAGCTTTTGGCCGGTTTGTTTGCAAAGACGTTGCAATGTGAAGCCGGAGGTACAGATCCTTGTGGACAGTGCCGCTCCTGTATTCAATGTGAAACCGGTAACCAACCGGATATTATCTGGGTAACACATGAGAAGCCTACGGTAATTTCTGTGGATGATATTCGGGAGCAGGTAAACAAGGATATTATTGTGCGGCCGTATAGCAGTCGTTACAAGATATATATTATTCCTCAGGGTGAATTGATGAATCCTCAGGCACAGAATGCATTATTGAAAACCATAGAAGAGCCGCCGGAATATGCAGTCATACTTATTTTGACTAATAATATTGATAAAATGCTGCCAACGATTGTATCCAGATGCATTACTTTGAACCTGAAACCCGTTGGCGAGCTGGATATGATGGAATATTTATCGAAAATGGGAATTCCACTTGCAAAGGCAAAATTCTGTGTAGGATTTGCTTTTGGTAATTTGGGAAAAGCCGTTCGCTTGGCAACTTCAGAAGAGTATAATGAAATTAAGCAGGATTGTGTTCAGATATTGAAGAATATCAACAAGATGGAAATTTATGATTTGATAGAGTCTGTAAAGAAGATGTCCAAATATAAATTAGACATCTATGATTATATTGACCTGATGATGATGTGGTACCGGGATATTCTGATGTTAAAGGTATCCGGTTCACCGGATAAGTTGTTATTTAAAGAAGAATATAGTACGCTAAAACAACAGGCAAATTATATCTCTTTTGAGGGAATTGAGAATGTACTGGAAGCCATGGACAAAGTAAAGGTTCGGTTAGAAGCAAATGTAAATTTTGACATTGCAATGGAATTACTGTTGTTGACAATAAAGGAGAATCAGAATGATAGAAGTAATCGGAGTTAGATTTCGGGAAACCGGAAAAATCTATTTCTTTAATCCAATGGATATTGAAATAGAGGCAGGAGATTTTGTAATTGTAGAAACGGCCAGAGGAATGGAATATGGAAAAGTAGTATATGGAAGACGGACCATAGATGAAAAGAAAATGTCATCTCCAATTAAGCCGATTATCCGGAAAGCTACAGAGGCAGATGCAGAACGGGACAGAAGAAATAAGGAAAAGAGCAAGGAAGCATTTAATATTTGTTTGGAAAAAATCGCAAAGCATAAGTTGGAGATGAAGCTGATTGAAGCAGAATATACCTTTGATAATAATAAGGTGTTATTTTATTTTACTGCGGACGGACGTATTGATTTCCGGGAACTGGTAAAAGATTTGGCAGCAGTATTCAAGACCCGTATTGAACTTCGTCAGATTGGTGTCCGAGATGAGACAAAAATTGTAGGCGGTATTGGAATCTGTGGACGGGAGTTATGCTGTCACAGTTACTTATCAGATTTTGCTCCGGTATCCATAAAGATGGCAAAAGAACAGAGTCTGTCATTGAATCCAACGAAAATATCCGGTGTCTGTGGGCGCTTGATGTGTTGTCTGAATCATGAAGAGGCAACCTATGAATATCTGAATGACCGGATGCCAAGTGTGGGAGATATTGTTAAGACTCCAACCGGGCAAAAGGGAGAGGTCACAGCGGTAAATGTTCTTCGACAGAACGTGAAAGTTGTTCTTACTAACGATGCAGGCGAAAAAGAAATGGTGGAATACAAGGTGGACGAGCTTCGGTTTAAGCCAAAGAAGCATCGGGATAAGAGTAAGGTAAGTGCAGAAGAGATGAAAGAGCTGGAAGAACTGGAACAGCAGGAGAAAAAGGAAGGCAAATCAAAACTGGATGATTAAGATGGAAGAGAATAGAGAAGCACTGGTGCATCCAGGAGAGCGGTTAGACGATTTACAATGCAAAGGTTATCATATAATTCAAGATCCGAAGCGGTTTTGTTTTGGGGTTGATGCTGTATTTTTATCTAATTTTGTGAAAGCAAAGCCAGGCAGCAGGATTCTGGATTTAGGAACAGGAACCGGTATTATTCCGATATTGCTGGCAGCAAAGACACAGGCAGAACACATTACCGGACTGGAGATTCAGGAAGAAAGTGCAGAAATGGCTCAGCGTAGTGTGGTATTCAATCATCTGGAAGAGCGAATAAAGATTATACAGGGAGATATTAAGGAAGCGGCAGGATTATTTCCGGCGGCTTCTTTTGATGTCATCACATCGAATCCACCCTACATGATGAATCAGCATGGATTGGAAAATGTATATGAGCCTAAGAATATAGCCAGACATGAGATATTGTGTAACTTAGAAGACGTAGTAAAGGCAGCAGCTTATCTGGTAAAACCCGGTGGCAGCTTTTTTCTGATACATAAACCATTTCGTCTGGCAGAAATATTTTCCGTATTAATGCAGTATAAGATGGAACCAAAGCGAATGCGCCTGATACATCCTTATGTAGAGAAAGAACCAAATATGGTAATGATAGAAGCAGTACGAGGGGGAAAATCCAGAATTACCATTGAACCGCCATTGGTGGTATATGAAAAGGCTGGAGTGTATACAGAAGAGGTGCTGAGAATTTATAAGGTATGAAGAAGATATAAATTATGGTTTGCACGTAAGCTTTGAGCCATGCATGAGTGTAACTGAAAGACTCGTCGGGTGCTTGCACACGAAAGAGTCTATTCAGTTATACGAATATAGGGCGAATGCCCGTGACCGAGCCGCAACGAAGTGAAGGCGAGGTAGCATGGCTCAAGTGTACTGACTACCATTCGGCTTCGAATCTATATGCTTAATGCAGACCCGCTTTCGCTTCGGTCA
>CAMEWU010000074.1 GCA_945946715.1 uncultured Clostridium sp.
AACGTTTTCATATTTTGTCATTTATTCTAACGTTCCACAGCGTGTAAACTTAGTTTTATATTGGAATTTTAGTACAAATAGCGAGGGAATTATTATGCAAAAATTCATGAAACAATTACTACTAATGAGTACACTGTTGTCTATCCTTCTGGGAATGACCGGATGCAACAGCAAATCCAATCAGCAACCGGAAATTCACATTGGGTATTTCAACAACATTACCCACGCTCAGGCATTGCTGATGAAGGCAGAAGGCAGCTTGGAAACAAGCCTCGGCGATAGTGCAACGGTTACCTGGACTGCCTTTAACGCAGGTCCCGCAGAAGTGGAAGCATTATTTGCAGGGGATATTGATATCGGATATATTGGTCCGGTTCCGGCCATTACCGCAAATGTAAAATCCCAAGGAGATGTGCAGATTCTCTCCGGTGCCACCAAAGGTGGTGCAATTCTTGTAAAACGAGAAGGTGCAGATATTAACAGTGTAGAGGACTTAGACGGAAAAATTGTTGCCATTCCACAGATTGGTAATACTCAGCATTTGTGTCTGTTAAATCTCTTAGCAGAACATGGTCTGGCTCCGACCAGTGACGGTGGTACTGTTACAGTTGCTGCTGTTGCTAATGCAGATGTATCGAACACTATGACCAATGAAGATATTGATGCTGCTTTGGTACCGGAACCTTGGGGTTCAACGCTCCTTACTCAAAATGCAGAACTTCTAATGGATTATGATACCATATATTATGAAGGCAATTATGATGTTGCAGTTGTAGTGGTTCGTAAGGAATTTATGGAAGAACATCCGGATTTAGTAGAACAATTTCTGGCAGAACACGAAGCAGCAACGGAACGTTTGAACAACAATCAGGCAGAATGCCTGAACATCATTAATCAGGAATTAGAAAATGCAACCGGTAAATCCATCAAGGATTCCATTCTTACAGAAGCATTTACCAGAATCGGCATCAGTACAGAGTTAAACAAAGAATCTATCGAGCAATTTGCCGTAATCAGTCAGGAACAGGGATTTATAGACGAGCTTCCAACGGAGGACTTGATATGTCGCTAGTACTAAAAGGATTACATAAACAATTTGATAACAATGAAGATGCTACTTTGAATGATATTAATCTGGAAATTGAAGCCGGTGAGTTCGTATGTATCGTCGGTCCCTCCGGTTGTGGAAAAAGTACTCTTTTAAATCTGGTTGCCGGTCTGGAAAAACCAACTATCGGACAAATTTTGCTGGATGGCAAACCGATTACCGGACCAGGGGCAGACCGGACAGTCATGTTTCAGGAACATGGCTTATATCCATGGCTAACTGTCATAGAAAATGTAAAGTTCGGCATGAAGCTGGCCGGCTTACCAAAAGAAGTTCAGGAAGAAAAAGCCCTTCACTATCTGGAAATGGTACATTTGCTGGACTATAAGGATTATCTGATTCATCAAATATCCGGTGGCATGCGCCAGCGAGTTGCATTAGCCAGAGCACTAACTATGGATTCCAAAATACTGTTAATGGATGAACCATTTTCTGCTTTAGACAGGCAGACCTCCAACCAGCTTCGGGAAGAGCTGCAACGGATTTGGATGGAAACCAAGCGTACCATTCTTTTTGTCACCCATAGTGTTGAAGAAGCAGTATATCTTGCCAACCGGGTGGTGGTTCTTTCTGCTAAAACCGGTAAAATAGCAGACATTGTTCCTATTCCCTTAGACCGTCCCCGTCAGGTATACGAGCCGGAATTTGTAGATTACCGACATCGGATTCTGGATGAGGTCAGAAAGGAGAGTACCCTATGAGCATTTTTATTTTTCTCATTCTATTAATC
The DNA here is from genome assembly GCA_945946715.1 of uncultured Clostridium sp. Taxonomy (GTDB): domain Bacteria; phylum Bacillota; class Clostridia; order Lachnospirales; family Lachnospiraceae; genus CAG-632. The sequence goes on from CAMEWU010000074.1 coordinate 1,839, forward strand.
TGTTTATGGCAGGGATTCTACTGGGTCTTTGTAGATTTGTTGGAGGTTTTTAAACCCTATGCAGTTCCTTCTCCTTGGGGCGTAGGAGAAACCTTTATTGAACTATGCCAGGACGGAACCTTATTCGAAGCCACCGGTTACTCTCTCCTGAGAGGCATTGGAGGCTATCTGATTGCTGTTATAATTGGTGTTATAATCGGACTTCTAATGAATCATTTTTCCTACCTTCAGAAAAATCTGAAACCATTGATTCTGGGTATTCAAACCCTGCCAAGTGTCTGCTGGGTTCCATTTTCCATTCTCTGGTTTGGATTAACTACTCAGGCGATATTATTCGTAGTAGTTATGGGCTCTGCCTTCAGTATTGCCATATCTGTAGATAACGCAATTAAAAATGTGCAGCCAATTTATACAAAAGCTGCCCGGACTATGGGAGCGACCAAACGACAGCTATATTTTCATGTGATTTTACCTGCCAGTTTACCGGAACTAATCTCCGGTCTGAAGCAAGGCTGGTCCTTTGCATGGCGGGCTCTGATGGCAGGAGAAGTCATGACTACTTCGATTGGTCTGGGACAAACTCTGATTACCGGACGAGACTTAGCTGATATCAATCAGGTCATGTTGGTAATGATTGTAATTGTTTTTGTTGGTATTGTCATAGATAAATGCATTTTTTCTGTCATTGAGAAACGAGTCCTTCGAAAACGAGGATTAATTTCCTGACGGCAACCTAATAAATGGTAAAATCATATAAAAATCTATGTAAAAATACGACTTTCTGCAAAAAACTTGGCAATTCTAAAACCATTTATATTGACAAAACACGTTTGTTTGATAAAATAAACAATGTGTGAGTATCGCCTTGTGTATGGTCAGTTAACTATCATCTTATGAGACTTTTCAGACTATCGCAGGTATATATATACTTAGTACTACAAAATAAGAGAAAAGAGGTAAACGTAAAGATGGCAGCTATTGATTTAACAAAGTATGGCATTACTGGAACTACAGAAATCGTTCACAATCCTTCCTTCGAATTATTATTTGAAGAAGAGACAAAGGCTTCTAACGAAGGCTATGAAGTAGGACAGAATACAGAATTAGATACTGTTAACGTTATGACAGGTATCTATACAGGTCGTTCTCCTAAAGATAAGTACATCGTAGTAGATAAGAATTCTGAGAACACCGTATGGTGGGATTCAGCTGAATATCCAAATGACAACCATCGTATGTCAGAGGATACCTGGGCTGTTGTTAAGAACATCGCTAAGGATGAGCTTTCTAACAAGAAATTATATGTTGTAGATGCATTCTGTGGTGCTAACAAAGATACACGTATGGCAGTTCGTTTCATCGTTGAGGTTGCTTGGCAGGCTCACTTCGTAAAGAACATGTTCATCATTCCTACAGAGGAAGAACTTGCAACATTTGAGCCGGATTTTGTTGTATATAACGCTTCTAAGGCAAAGGTTGAAAACTACAAGGAATTAGGTCTTAACTCTGAGACATGTGTAGCATTCAACATCACAAGCCGTGAACAGGTTATCATCAATACATGGTACGGTGGAGAAATGAAGAAGGGTATGTTCTCTATGATGAACTACTACTTACCATTAAAGGGTATCGCTTCTATGCACTGTTCAGCAAATACAGATATGGAAGGTAAGAATACAGCTATCTTCTTTGGTCTTTCAGGAACAGGTAAGACAACCCTTTCAACTGACCCTAAGAGATTATTAATCGGTGATGACGAGCATGGTTGGGATGACAACGGTGTATTCAACTTCGAAGGTGGATGCTATGCTAAGGTTATCGGTCTGGACAAGGAATCAGAGCCGGATATCTACAATGCTATTAAGAGAAATGCTCTTTTAGAGAACGTTACTGTTGATGCTGCAGGCAAGATTGACTTTGAAGACAAGAGCGTTACCGAGAATACTCGTGTATCTTACCCAATTGATCATATTACAAACATTGCTTCTAAGGTAAATGGTGTATCTTCCGGTCCTGCTGCCAAGAACGTAATCTTCTTATCAGCAGATGCTTTCGGAGTACTTCCTCCAGTATCTATTCTGACACCAGAGCAGACACAGTACTACTTCCTTTCAGGATTTACTGCTAAGCTTGCAGGTACAGAGCGTGGTATTACAGAGCCAACACCTACATTCTCAGCTTGCTTCGGTCAGGCATTCTTAGAGTTACACCCTACAAAGTATGGTGAAGAGCTTGTTAAGAGAATGGAAAAGAGCGGTGCTAAGGCATATCTTGTTAACACAGGATGGAATGGTACAGGTAAGCGTATCACAATTAAGGATACTCGTGGTATCATCGATGCTATCTTAAGCGGTGCTATCAACGAAGCTCCAACAAAGAAGATTCCTATGTTCAACTTCGAAGTACCTACAGAGCTTCCGGGTGTAGATCCTACAATCCTTGATCCTCGTGATACTTACGCAGATGCTTCTGAGTGGGAAGCTAAGGCTAAGGATCTTGCTGAGAGATTTACAAAGAACTTCAAGAAGTATGAAACAAATGAAGCTGGTAAGGCTTTAGTTTCTGCTGGTCCTCAGTTATAAAATGAGATAAACTACTATCGGGTGTGGATATATCCACACCCGATTTTTTCTTTTCACAAACAAAAAGTTTTATATCATCTTAATACCAGTAAGATTTTCATAAGATTTTCTTTAGAAACAGGACACACCCTGTACACAATTTCCCAGTATACTTAATTCATGAACAGAAGAAAAGAATTCTTCTTATTAACCTCGTAGGCTTTTAAAAGTACTTGAGGACATAAAAGAGGCAGGCAATAACCTAAGTGCACTGATTACTTGTCTGCTTCGTCTAACAATAACTTAATTTTTGATAGATTTTCTCCCCCCTCACTCGAAGAGACAGCCGGCATTATACCGACTGTCTCTTTTACCTTTTATAGCAGATTATTCATTTTTATGCTTTTCAATGATTTCCTTAAACCGCTGATAAGAAGCGTCAGTTTCTTTATCCGTCATCTGTTCAATTTCTTCTTCTATTGCCTGTTCATCTAATTCATCAAATAAGCCTGCTAAATCGTCCTCTGAAAAAAACTTTTCATCCATATCTGCACCCCGCCTTCTACTTTTCTATATCCAATAGTATACTGGATTTTTTTCTCTCCGTAAATCATTTTCTTGTATTTACCTGTTAATCATGCTATACTACCAATTGGGAATGAAGTTCTCCCACGGGTAACCCAAACCGCATTTCATGCTGATGACTTCTGCGAAAACAACGCAGAAATTATCAGTTTTTTTATTTCTGTGTATAAATCATAGGTTGTGAGTTTTTCTCATCTTTACAACATTTGGAGGATATATGTTAACGAGTATCGCACTGATTTTACTATTAGGATTGTTATTAGGAAGTCTTTTTTTCAAAATGAAACTGCCAAGTCTCCTTGGAATGATTCTTGTGGGGATTATTTTAAGTCCCTACGCCCTTAATTTGATTGATGAATCTATCTTGAATATTTCCGGCGATTTAAGACAAATTGCTTTGGTGATTATTCTGACAAGAGCAGGATTATCCTTGGATTTATCTGATTTAAAAAAAGTAGGCAGACCTGCCATTCTCATGTGCTTTGTTCCTGCCTGCTTTGAAATCTTAGGAACGGTTCTTCTGGCACCAAAGTTATTAGGAGTAACAACTCTGGACGCTGCCATTATCGGAAGTGTGATTGCTGCAGTTTCCCCTGCCGTTGTAGTTCCTAGAATGATTCGTTTAATGGAAGCAGGATATGGGCAAGCTAATCATATTCCACAATTAATCTTAGCCGGAGCATCGGTAGATGATGTCTTTGTCATCGTTGTATTTACTGCTTTTACTTCCTTGGCCTCCACAGGCAATCTATCTGTAACCAGTTTTATGCAAATACCGGTTTCTATTTTACTTGGCATTCTATTAGGTGCAATTGTAGGTTCCGTATTGGTTCTTTTCTTTCAAAAATTCCATATGAGAGATTCTGTTAAGATTCTGATTATACTCAGCCTTTCTTTCTTACTTCTTACATTACAGAACTACTTAGAAGGTATTATCCCTGTTTCCGGGCTTTTAGCCATTATGAGTATGGGAATCATGATCAAACAAAAATATGACACGCTGGCAGTACGGTTATCTACCAAATACAATAAGCTATGGGTTGCGGCGGAAGTATTCTTATTCGTTCTTGTAGGTGCCACAGTTAACCTAAACTATGCAATATCTGCAGGAATTTTCCCTATACTACTGGTTGTGGGTGCAATGGTATTTCGTATGCTTGGAGTTGCCATTTCACTTATTAAAACCAAATTATCCGGCAAAGAAAAATTATTCTGTATGGTAGCATATACTCCAAAAGCAACTGTCCAGGCGGCTATCGGTGCAATTCCACTTACTATGGGATTGCCTTGTGGACAACTTGTATTAACCGTTGCCGTATTATCTATTCTGATTACTGCCCCGTTTGGAGCCATTTGCATTGATCATCTGCATAAAAAGTTATTGAACATGGATTCTACACCATAAATGCTGCAATCATAACACTTGCTGCCACACCAGCTAATGTAGCAATCAAACCACCGGTCAGTGTCCATCGACTCTTTTTCACCTTTACGGACAAAAAATATACAGACATAATATAGAAAATACTTTCGGTACAACTCATTACTATAGACGCAATCAACCCAATATTCGAATCCGTACCATATTCCTTAAACAAGTCAAATACCAGTCCATTTGCTGCCGAAGTAGAAAATAAACGTACCAGTATTAACGGGATAATCTGAGCCGGAATCTGTAACAATTCTCCAATTGGAGTTAATAACTTAGCAATCATATCCAGTGCTCCGGACGCTCGAATCACACCAACTGCTACCATTAAGCCTACCAGAGTAGGAGCGATGCCAACCACTATTTTAAATCCTTCTTTTACCCCATCTATGAAAATGTCATAGACCTTTTCCCGATTAATGATACCATAGCCCACAATGTAGAACAGTACCAGCGGAATCAAGAAGCTGGAAATCATAGATATTATTTTCAAGATGTACTTATCCCTTATTATCCTTAATGAATTCTACTTGGGAATTGCTTAATTTATTCCTATATCTTATACGATTTATAGTTCAAATCATAGCTTCAAAATTTTCTATTGAATCAGCATGCACTGCAAATGAAAACCATTGTGATAAAACATCTATATTTGCTCCTTGGTCTTCCTTCTGGTCACATACCTTTCTCAGTTCCTTTGTATTTGTTAAGCTTATTATTGCCTCATATAAATCATCTTGCTTATAGCAAACATACCATAGCGCAATTAGCTTGCAAATATTTTTATTTCTTTTTTATTACAAAGATTGATGCTATTGCATATTATAAATATTATTATAATAGAACGTCCAATAATTATAAACTCTTTTGACCACTCTTTTTCCGATTTCTTCTGCACATCCACACACCAAATAGTATTCCTGCTAATGTAGAGACACTGGTTGCAATCAACCCCGGTAAAATAATCACACCCGGATGCACAGAGCCATACTGGCTACGATACGCTATCATATTAATCGGGATTAACTGTAAAGAAGAAATGTTAATGACAAGAAAGAGACACATCTCATCGCTGGCAGCTTCTTCATCACCCCCATTTATCTTACATTCCTCCTTGTGAATCTCCTGTAAGGCTTTCATCGCCTTTAATCCTGTGGGCGTAGCTGCCCAGCCAAGTCCCAGCAGATTTGCAATGATATTAGCAGCTATATAGCCCATGACCGGTTCCTTATCTGCAATCCTGGGGAATAAAAAACGAAGGATTGGCATCAACAGCTTTGTTAACTGTCGAACCAATCCTGTCCGCTCTGCTATTTTCATAACTCCTGTCCACATTCCCACGACTCCCAACATAACCAGACACAACTGAATGGCTTCCTTAGAAGAATCTAAGACACTGGACGAAACTGCCTCCATACTTCCAGTAAATGCGGCAACAATAATTCCGAGGATAATCATAAATGCCCAAATGTAATTTAACATGATGTACTCCGAGGAGGATTTTATATAATGTATCGAAGATTCAGATAAAATATGCACAGAAAATCTCCTGCATTTTCAATTATTCTCCAACAGCGCTTGATATACCTCTCTCTTACTAATCCCTCTGTCCACAGCCACCTGTTTCATCGCTGCCTTCTTATCCATCTCCCGGTTCATATAGAATTCCACATGTTTCGCTATGCTCATTTCCTCCCACTGCTTCCGTTCTTCCTCTGCCAGTGCTTCAAAACTGACACCTTCTATCACCAATACACACTCACCCTTTGGCTCCTGCTGGTTATAATAAGTAATTGCCTGTTCTAAGGTTGTCTGGAATACGGTTTCATGCTTCTTCGTTAATTCCCTACAGATAGTCAGCCACCGATTACCCAGCTGTTCCAACAACTCCTCCAAGGTTCGTACCAGACGATGGGGTGCTTCATATAATACAATGGTTCTGGTTTCTGCCTTTAATTCCTCCAACACCCTTGCCCGTTCCTTTTTATCCGTTGGCAGGAAGGCTTCAAAGCAAAACCGTCTGGTTGGCAACCCACTAATTATCAATGCATTTACACAAGCACATGCTCCCGGCAGCGATGTGACGGTAATTCCAGCCTCATAACACTGCTTTACTAACTCTTCTCCCGGATCCGAAATCCCCGGCGTTCCGGCATCTGTAATCAATGCTATATTCTGTCCCTCCAATAACTTAGCAACCAGGACCTTTGCCTTATCATACTTATTAAATTCATGATAACTGGTCATTGGCGTCTTTATCTCAAAATGGTTTAATAACTTAATACTATTTCTGGTGTCCTCTGCCGCAATCAAATCCACTTCTTCCAGCATTCGTACTGCCCGAAACGTCATGTCTTCCAGATTACCAATTGGAGTTGCACATAAATATAGGGTTCCTGACATAATGGGGTCTTCCTTTCGAATAAAATCTATATCTTTTCTCATTATAACCTGTCGCCTGGTGGCTCCATGCGTTTTTCGCCATAAGCCAATGTCCGTAAATGCACATTGTCTTAAGGCTCATTATAACATATTATAAATGGACTGTGTGAACAGATTCATATGCTTTTCACTTTATCAGAAATATCCGCCCTTTTATCGGAAATATCTGTCCTTTTGTCGGAAACTAAGGCACCCTTACTTTTATTTCAAATACCCTTTGATATGATGCCACCGAGGATACTACAACAGAAACTCAAGTAGCACGAGAAATCATTGATGCCTTACCAGAAGGTCCGGCAGAAGCTGATTTCGGACCAGATAACATTGGTTTCTATATGGAAGGCGTAGAATTTACTCTTCCTATGGCATACAGTAACTTCCTTGCCAAAGTAACGGAACTTGGCTGGAGCATTCCTGAAGATGGAGTTAGAAAAAGCTATGATGGAGATTACAAGCTTTCTGAAGTTAAATTTTCTCGTTCCGTAAAAGGTCAGGAAGAAGATGAATGGTTTTTTATAGAAGTAATCAACAGTGCAGACCCTTCCTTGGATGTTGATTTGTCTAGTGCATATATCCAAGTAATATTTTTTAAGATTTCGCTATCCGCAGGTACAACCAACATATACAATCCGGATGCACCGCATTATACCCGGAATTTCAATTCTCAGGTTTATATTAATAAAGAAGTTGGATTAGGAAGAAGTATCAACAATGCTTATGAAGTCTGGGGAGAGCCGGCATCTGAAGTTCCTCTATATGATATGTGGGTATGGCCTGGAGAAGACTGGCGTACTATAACTAACTACGACGCTACTTATGCAAAACCTAACATTTATCTGACAAGTACCAAACGGTCTGATGATCGTATCTTATATCTGGAATTAACCAACCAGTATGGCAAATGTGCGGACGTAATTACCGGTATGTACCGGTGCAATAATCCTTTTGTAGAATAAATTATGGTTTAACGCAATAACCTTCAACCGCGGTGGATGAGGATATACATTCACTCACGACCCGCTTTCGCTCCGGCCAGCACGTAACGGTACGTAAGGCTGTGCACTACAGACACCTATTGTGTTAAGAATCTGAGCACAGCCTAAGGACCGACGTGCTTCTAGGGTCGTTCGCGAACATATATCCTCATCCACCGCTGTTTTCGTAATGCACAAATCCATAATTTATAGTGTGGCAAGTAGTAAGGCTCCGCAAGAATTATAGTAATTTTAACTTGCGCGGAGCGGTACTACTTACTCCAATATAAATTATGGGTTTTACCAGAGTAGATGTTCGGCGGATGAATCT
>CAMEWU010000075.1 GCA_945946715.1 uncultured Clostridium sp.
ATATCTTTCAGATTTTCCAGATTTCCTGCATAAGTCAGGCAATCTACATTTATAATCTTAATCTCATCACCATATTTCCGAAACATGTAATGAATGTAATTGGAACCGATAAAACCGGCACCACCTGTTACTAAATAAGTTCTCATACCATAATACCTCCATGATAATCATATCTTTTCGCATTGTATCATCAATTGTTTTCTTTGTAAACCCACAAGTTAGGAAGCATTTGCCAGCACCTTGTACAGAATCACACTGTAGGTTAACAGCATAGGTCCTCCCAATGCAATGGAATAATAAATTCGTTTTGGAATACGATTCTCAACTTGTCCACTCTGGAGAGCCAGCAGCAGTGGTATCACCACCGGAATAAAGTATCTTCCCTGCACACCATTGATAGTTGCAGCTCCTACCGGTGTGAAACTAATATACATGGCAGTCCATATAAAGCATACAATCAGCATAACCACTGCCAGAATACCAATCCGCTCCCGTATCCGCAATTTTCCATGGTCCGTATCTGTAACCGCCATAAATACCATAAGCACAGTAAAAAATCCACTGAATGGGAAATAGCCATAATGAGCAAAGGTTCCAAAGATACCATTCCCCACAGTAAAATCCACAGCTGAATATAGAATCTGCATCACCAAAAGCTTGGCATATCCCACCGGATTTCCAAAAATCACTGCTAATTGTCCGCCTGTACTGGTAGCTCCTCCTCTGGAGTCTGCTTCTACTTGAGACGGAGTCAATAAGGTCGGCAACAGCATAATTGCCAATAAAACACCACATACAGCCAGTATTCCCAGCTTCATCAGATACATGGTCTTCTTATCCTTGAATTTCTCCTTTGGCAGGAATAACAGAAGCAGGAACAATGGTGCATATAGCAGTTTGATACAGGAAGCAATAAATATAGCCCCCATAATCACTGCATACCGTTTCCAGGTTATTTTACTATCCCGTTCTGCAAACTCGGACAGAAGATAGGATAACCCCAAGAATGCAAATGCATTCAATGTTGCATCATAAGAGTAAGACGATGCCAGGAATAATGGTGTAGGCATCAGTGCAACCGTTGTCAGCAATCCCTTTCCTATCTTTGCCCTTCGAATAGCAAAGAATACAACCCCTATATATAACAGTGCATTAAATAGCTTTCCAAACCGGTAAACAGTAGTCAGTGGGAAGTGAAACAACCTTGCGATGGTGATACCAACCGCACTGGCAATATGTCCCACATCATTCAAGGCTGCAAATCCTGTTTGCTTTATCTGATTTTCTTCCCCATCTTTATCATATAGATTACTCTGATTCAGACCCGCTTCCAGACTGTTAAACTCTTGTGCCGTCCTTGGATACAACAGGGAAGCCACTGCCCCATCATCCCCATAATACTGTACTTCCGGGCTCAAGACTACCGGATAACCCAATCCGATTTCATATGCATGGCGGAAATGAAATGCTTCATCCCAGGATACTTTCTGCGCCGGAAAGGTAAATACCATTGCGATACAGGTGGTTAATCCTACTGCCAGAAAGCCATATTCTAACCGTTTTTCAATGATGTCACCACATAACAGTATAAACAATATCAGTGCGATACAGCTTCCAACTGCCAGCATTCTTCTTCCACTCAGATGAAACGAATTGTCATAACTGATACTGTGAATTTCAATTCCTTCTATGCCTTCCGGGAAAATCAAATCCACATGATCAAAGGATTGTTCTACCTTTACCTCGGATGTAGTTAATATCCGGTTGTTTCCATCTGCAATATCAATAAAGCTCTGGGTTTCTGCTGCATCCGCAGTTGGATGAATCCGAACAATTGCAGTAAAATCATAGCCGTATTGATAGGTATATTCTAACTTATTCACATAGGAACATGGTGTATCAATTAGAATGACCCCTTGGGTTCCTGTCATTTTAAGAACGCCATTCTCATAGTCAAATCCTTCCGTATACAACTGTTCCATAGGTATCATCCGGATTCCCCGGCCTGCTTTCTCTATGGTCAGTATATCCAGATTCCATACCACTTCTGCCAAGAGGCTGAGTACAACGGATATTAACAGGATAATAACTGCCTTTTTTCCATATTTCTTCCATGTTTCTTTTGATACTTGTTTCATTCTTTCTTATCCTTTTCATCGATAGCGATTTTCTGTACCAGTTCTTTCACCCGGTTTTCTAATTGTGAAATATGAATATTCATATTAAATATCTTAATCAGTAAAATAAAGATAATAAATAGGAACAAAAAGTTTACAGTAGAATAAATTCCCAATACTTTCGCCATAAAATCAGCTATCTGCGGAAAAATACTAATTAACAGCAAACCTGCAGAGAAGAAAATCCAAAACAGGGAATCTTCAATCTGTACCTTAGCCTGTCTGATTTTTCGAATTAAAAATATCAGCGTAAACAGACACACAACGATTAATATTATTCGTAATACTATGGTCATTTCTCTTATCCTCACTTATCGTTTTCTAAAGTTCTGTATTAACAGAATGGAGGTAATCATCCGTATCATGTATTTTACGGAGCGGGTCAGAGTCAGATAGCTTTCTCCTTCCAGCCGTTCATCCATATGAGCCTGCACCTCTGCCACTTTGGCACCATTCTTAATCAGGTAAGACACCGTATCCGGTTCCGGTCCATAGTTGATATTTAATGCAAACTCCTTTATCAGCTTCCGATTGAACATCCGCATACCGGAAGTTGGATCTTTGATTTTGGTTCCGGTTGTTATCCGAATGGCAGATGATATCAAAAAACTACCCAGCATCCGTAAAGAAACAGGCTTCTTTTCCTCTACAAACCGGGAACCGATTACAATATCATATCCCTCTTCCATTTTCTCTACAATTGGCTGGATAAATTCCGGACGATGCTGTCCGTCTGCATCAAACTGGATTGCATAGTCATATCCATGGATATAAGCATACTTCATGCCGGTCTGAAATGCTCCTGCCAGTCCTAAGTTCACCGGTAAATTGATAAACTGATAGCCCCGGCTCCGGCAAATATCTGCAGTTCCATCCTTGGAACCATCATTCACTACTACATAATCATATTGAGGATAATGCTCCGTCAAATGGTCCACCACCCGTTCAATACTTTTTTCTTCATTATAGGCAGGAATTACAACTAAAACCTTCACGTCAGCCTCCTACTGTATCTAATCAACATTTTCTTCTGCTTTTGCATACGCTTTTATCAATAACTTACTAATCCACTTTGGCCAAAAACAACAGTACATCTCATAATCTTCATGGATGCGCTTATTCTCCCGTATCAGCTCTGTGGTTGTTGCTTCCTCATGCACCCGGTGCATCATCAAATCCTCATTAACATATACAAACCGTCCTTTGTTCCGGGACAGCCGTTCCCAAGCCAGCCAGTCGATATTACTCTTAAAATCATTAGCAAACAAAGGTACCTGAACCTGCTTTTTGTTAAATGTAACTGCCGGACAGCAAATCGGATTTCCCAGTGACAGGATTCTCCGCCGGATAAAACCACTGCTTTGAAACCAGGAAAACCGCAACGGAAATAATAGAAACCGTTTTACTTTTAAATTCCGGTTGGTTCTTACAATACCGGTCGGATGTTCTTCATGATAATCCGTAAATGCAATAATCGTGTCCGAATGCCGCTCCATAGCTGATACTACCTGTTCTGCATAGGTTTCTTCATATGTATCATCCTGATGGGCAATTGTTACATACGGGGTATCACCTGTTTTCAGAGCAAAATCAAAATCATATCCAATCCCCTTCTGAACACTGTCATTTACTACCACCTGCAGTTGATGTTTTTCTGCCAGAGCATTGATATAATCATTCGGCGTTGAGGTAGCAATCAGAATATTGGATGGATAGGTTTGGCGTTCCAGAGATTCGATACAAGTCTCCAGATATTGAGATTCTTTATATGCACATATGACAAATGTATGCAAACCCTTATCTGCCATCGTTCCGTCGCTCCTTTTCTTTCATTTGGACTACTTCAGACCATTTGCAATATATTCCTGAATCGCTGTTTTCCAGTCTTCTGCTTCATATCCCATAGTCAATTTCAGCATATAGTTTTCCAGAACCGAATAAGCCGGCCGTTTTGCCGGAGTCGGGTATTCTTCTGTCGTAATGTGATTTACCTTCACATTTCGTCCGGACAGGCGGAATATCTCTTCTGCGAAATCTGCCCAACTGCAAAAGCCTTCACAGGTTCCATGGAATAATCCATAATTATCGGTTTCTACCAATGCAGCAATAATATCTGCCAACACCCTGGTACTGGTTGGAGAACCAATCTGGTCCCGTACAACATTTATTTCATCATGAGTTTCTGCAAGCCGCAACATGGTTTTCACAAAATTATTGCCATCTCCATACAACCAGGCTGTCCGAATAATATAGAAATCCTTTGCAAACTGCTTTACAAAATTCTCCCCTTCCAGCTTTGTTTTGCCATATGCCCCATTAGGATTGGTAGCATCGAACTCTGTATATGGCTTTGTGGCAACTCCATCGAACACATAATCTGTAGAAATATGCACCATCTTTGCATGTGCTCTGGTAGCAGCAATACTTAGATTTCTGGGTCCAATTGCATTAATACGGTAAGCATTATCCCAGTCTGTTTCACATTTATCTACAGCCGTATGTGCAGCACAATTGATAATAACTGACGGCTTCACTTCATCTACCAGCTTTATTACAGAATCAATACTGGTAATATCCAGTTCATTCACATCTGTATTTACAATCTCATAACGGGAATCCCCTTCGTATTTCCGATTAATTGCTCTTCCTAACTGTCCATTGGAACCTGTTACTAAAATTTTACTCATAGTATAAATCCTTCCTTTTCTTCTATTCATTCAATATTAACATACTTAATACAAATATCAGCTAAACTTCCATCCCCATTTATTAAAATACTTTACCATAGATGTAAGAAATCTGACAATGCCTTTTACACTTCGGGTATTTGCCCGGTGCCATTTATGATAGACCGCTGTTTCCGGGTAGAAGATAATTTCATAGCCTTCTGACAGAACGGTCCGTGATAAATCTGCATCCTCAAAATACATATAATACCGGGAATCAAAACCGCTCAGCTTTCGAAATAATTCCGTTCGTATAACAAAAAAGCAGCCGGTACAGAATTCTACACTTGTACTGGTAGTCAGATTGTCCACTTCCCGGGTATAAAACTGCCGGTGTTTACGAAATGGCCTGAATTTACTTAATATGACGTATCGGATACTGGGATGCCGCTTCGGCAGAAACTGTTCACTCCCATCCATATTCAGTATCTTAGGAGTAACCATACCAACTGTCGGATGTTCTTCCAGATAGGCAACTAATTTACTGATTGCATCTTCCTGAATACAGATATCCGGATTAATAACTACATGATAGTCCGAATCAATTTGATTTAAAATCTGGTTATGGCCATATCCAAACCCACCATTTTTTTCATTTTCCAGTATCGTCACCTGAGGAAACTTTTCCCGAATAATCGCCAACGTCTCATCCTGCGAACAATTATCCGATATATATAACTGAAAATCCACATCTTTCGTCTGTTCCAGCAAAGACCGGACACAGGCTTCTATCATATCCTGTTCGTTATAGGTTACGATACAGCCACTTACTTTTATCTTAGCCACTCTCGTTTCTCCTTAGCCCCAAATCAACTGCATCATACACCGTATTACTCCATGTTTCAATACCCGTTTTCCGATATAATAGCGGATTCGCTGCAGTTTTCCTTTTGCTTCCAGCCCGGCATATGCAGTCAGTAATTGATAGAATTCTTCTTTCATATCTACAGAAGAATATACATTTAAAAAATATTTTATCTGTCTCATGGAATCAGATAAATCTTTGCGAAAACTCTTTTTTCCTCGTCTCCATCTTTCTGCTAAATATCCCAGACTTTTGGCATTTTTAGCACCTACGGAATTATTGCCATGCTGACGGTATCGCATAGTTGCACAGTCCAGATAACCAATTTTCCCAAATATGACAGCTATCAAACCTGCCCAGTGGTCATGCATTAGCACTGAATCCGTATCTGCCACTTGCTGCATCATCTGTATTAATGTATGATTTACCATCATGGTACATCCGGTTATATGATTCTGAATCATTAACCGATTTACCTTTGCTTCTGAACTAAGATTCATAAACCTTCGAAAAGACTCAGCGATAATCTTCCCTTCTGTATCAGCAACTGCCAAATCTGTATGCACCAGCAACGGCAGTTCTGCTCCTGCCTCCTGTTCCAGCTTCTGCATTTCTTTTAGCGTTACTTCGATTTTATCCGGATTCCAGATATCATCCTGATCACAGAACATAGCATATGGCTGTGTAGAATCTTTCATCAATCGGAAAAAATTCTTCTTTGCAGAACCGGTAGGTGATTCATTTTCGTATACGTTAACTTTGCCCGGATATCGCCGTTCGTATTCCTTCAATATGGAAACCGTATGATCCTGTGAACCATCATCCCGAACAAGAATCTGAAAATCCGTAACCGTCTGGTTTAGAATAGAATCCAACTGCTGTGCTATATAATTTTCACCATTATAGGTTGCCAATAAAATATCAATCATAATGTATCTATTATAGCACTACGCCATAGGTTTTTCAATTTGTTTTCCACTTGTCAAATATGATATTTAATGATACCATGAAGTCAATATTTTCTAAGGAGCTATAATAAATATGTCAGATAAGGAATACGATCAGGAAACACTAAAGAAACTACAACAGGTAGAGTTAGAGATTTTAAAAGATTTCATTAGCATTTGTAATAAATATAATCTGCCTTATTTTGCAACCGGCGGAACAGCCATCGGGGCTCTCCGGCATCAGGGATTCATTCCATGGGATGATGATGTGGATGTCTGCATGCTTCGAAAGGATTATGATACTTTTATGGAAGTTGCGCCCAAAGAAATGGGTGATAAATATATTTTTATGACTACTGAGACAGAACCTCGCTATCCTCTCATGTTTGGTAAAATGGTAAAGAAGGGTACCCGCTTTATAGAAGATGCTTATCAACAAGCCAATTATCCTCTTGGTATCTATATTGATATTTTTCCATACGACCAGACATCGGAAGATGAAAGTCTTCGAAAAAAATGGCAGAAAAAGACCTGGCATATTGGTCGAATGCATGTGCTGACACTGATTCCGAATCCAAAGCTTCCGGATTCTGTCACCGGCATCAAGGCATTTATTGCCAATACCGGCTGTCGTATGATTCATCTTCTATTTAAACTGTTCGGCATGACACCGGCAAAGACAAACCGTAAGTATCTTAAGTGGGCGACCAGTTGCCCGGAACCGGATTCCGATTTGTACATTGATTATTCTTATATTACAGGAGAAAATCTGATGATCCGTACCAAGGATGCTTTTCCTGTGGTTGAAGTTCCTTTTGAAGATACCACGGTCTCTATGGTACGGAATTATGATGAATTTTTACGTCCGGAATATGGCGACTATATGCAGCTTCCGCCGGAAGACCAGAGACACAATCATTATGCAGCATTTATAGATTTTGGAGAAGAATAGTACATGAACATCTTATATACAACCAACGATATATTTTGTGCAAAGGTAGGCGCTAGTATCTGCTCTATTTTTGAGAACAACAAGGAAATGGGAGAAATCACTGTCTATATTATCGGCCAGGCTATTTCTGATGCCAATAAAACTCATTTTCAAGAGTTGGCAGACACCTATCACCGAACCATCACAATTGTCGATTTGGGGGATTTGAAAACCTTTTTTCCTTTTGATTTTGATACCCTTGGATGGAATCCTGTAGTATTGGCGCGCCTGGTACTTGACAAGTTGCTTCCTTCTGACGTTGACCGGATATTATATCTGGATGGTGATACGGTTACTCTGCGTCCTGTTTCCGACTTATATCATACTGCTATGTCTGATAAAGTATTATGTGGATGTATTGAAGCAACAGTCAGCCAGAACCGAAGGGAAGAATTGGGCATGAAACATCTTCCATATATTAATTCCGGCATGTTACTGATTAATCTTAAGAAATGGAGAGAGGAACACTGGGGCGATACTATCATTTCCTATTACCAGGAACATGGTGGCAAGTTGTTTGCTCCGGATCAGGATGCAATCAATGGTGCTTTGAAAGAAAATATCGGTTATCTTCCACCAAAGTATAATTTTTATAATATTTACTGGTTTTATCCATATAAGTTTCTGAAGAAGCGAATGGGTGATGCTTATTATTACAGCAAAGAAGTTTTTGATGAATCTCTGGAACATCCTACTATCATTCATTATCTGGGCGAGGAACGACCATGGAGAAAAGGAAATCACCACAAGTTTCGAAAAGATTACCAGCATTATCTCCAACTCACTCCTTGGAAGGATGACCCTGAGGAGGAAGGCTGGCAATTGTATTTCTTTTGCTGGGATATCTTTAATTTCCTAATGAAGCCATTTCCGACATTACGGTTTCGAATTATTGACGGACTGATTCCGGCATTTATGAAATGGCGAAAACGTCAGTTGCAAAAATCAAAGAAATAAGGGAAGAATCTATGTCTGAAAAAAAATTATCCATTCAATCCAGTGTAATGTGGAATTCTGCTGGAAGTATATTTTATCTTGGCTGCCAATGGTTGCTTACAGTTCTCGTAGTGAAGCTCTCCGGCTTAGATTCTGCCGGAATGCTTTCTCTCGCTATGTCCGTATGTAACATCTGGTATTGCCTGGCCGTATATGGCATGCGGAATTTTCAGGTTTCGGATGCAACAGAACAATTTACCAACGGTTCCTATATTTTCAGCCGACTTCTCACCTGCGGAGTGGCTTTTTTAGGATGTCTGGCTTATACTTTGATTATGCCTTATGATTTTGAACAATCCATTTGTATCCTTCTGTACTTTCTGTACAAAAGCTCGGAAGCCTTTTTTGATGTATATGCAGGAATTTTTCAGAAGCAATGGCGTTTGGATTATGCTGGTAAATCTATGATATTACGTGGTATTCTCTCTCTTGGAAGCTTTTGCCTGTGTCTGAAGCTGACAGATAACATCAGTCTTACCATCGGTATTATGGCAGCTCTGTGCCTGCTTTCCATTCTGATTTATGACATTCCTACTGCCGGAAGATTGACAGATACCCATCTGGATACCCGGTTTCCAGAGTTAAAGACTCTGTTAATTCAATGTTTTCCTTTGGTTATCTATACCCTACTCTCCTCTGCCATCGGTTCTGTACCAAGATTATTTTTAGAGCGCATTTTGGGCAATTATGAACTTGGTATCTACAGTTCAGTGGCCACGCCCACATTAATTATCCAAATGGGTGCCACATATGTGTTTAATCCATTTGTCACGCTGTTTGCAGAGCGCTATCATCAAAAGGACAAAAAAGGATTTCTTTCTGCCTTTGGCAAATGTGTTCTGGCTGTGTTAGCCATTGCAGCCATCGGACTGCTTGGCGGAAAGCTTCTAGGTGTATGGGGTCTGAATCTCCTGTATGGTTCTGAAGTAGCTTCCCATTCTGATTTGCTCCTTCCTTTGATTCTATGTACCATTTTAACTGCTTTTGCCTGGCTTCTTTGTGGTGTATTGACTGCCATCCGGGAATTTCCCGGCCTTGTTATCAGCAACCTGGCAGCAGTTATTGTTTCCTTTATTCTATCCCCATGGCTGGAAACCCGGTTTCAAATGCAAGGAGCCAGCCTCGCATTGGGACTGGCTACCTTAATTGAAATACTGGTACTTCTCTTCTATATGTTTCGAAATCTTAAAAAGCATTTCTCGTAATCTTATTTTTTCTCTTGAAAGTACCGGTTTGCATCCTTAAAGAAGCTTGCTACTATCAGCAGTACAATAAATCCAATCGGAAATGCTGCAATAATGGATACCGACTGCAGACTATACATGGAATTTTCTGCAAATATCAGTGCAATCGGAAGTAAAATAAACATAATTGCCCAGAAAATACGCACCCGCTTATCCGGTTCCTTATCTACTTCCAGACGCTTATAGGAATAAGAAGATACAACCATGGTTAATGCATC
>CAMEWU010000076.1 GCA_945946715.1 uncultured Clostridium sp.
ATCAGGGGTTAAAGGCGAATATTTTTCGGATTGGTAATCTGACTTGGAGAATGAAGGATGGTAAGTTCCAGAAAAACTCTCAAGACAATGGATTTTTAGACCGGTGCAGAGGTTTGTTTAAGCTTGGTATGTATAGTAGTGAATTGGCTGCATATCCTATTGATTTTACAGCGGTTGATGAGTGTGCAGATGCCTATGTGCGTCTGGCATTGCATAATAGGGTGAACAATATTTACAATTTGTATAATCCGAATGTATTTTATTTGGAAAGCTTATGTAATAAGATGTTATTACATGTAAAACGAGTGCCAAAAGAAGTATTTGAACGGAGTTTGAAGGAGCGAATTCAGGATAAGGAAATCGCTGTACTGTCTTTCTATAATACCATAGCCAGTTCCTCTAAGAATGTACCAATAAGCAATGAGTTTACGGTAAATGAATTAAAGAAGCTGGGATTCAAATGGTCGAAGATTAATCTTCGCTATCTGAATTATTTGAAAACATTATAATTAGGCGCAGGACGAAAGACAGCATTAAAATTTGCAGAGGCGAGTTTGAAAACATAAGAAGGGATAACCGGAATGAAGATAGGAATTGATATCGGTTCAACAACGATAAAGTGTGTTGTGCTGGATGATCAGGGAGCAATTATACATAAAAGCTATGAACGGCATTTTGCCATGATAACAGAAAAGACCCAGGAAGTGATTCAGGGGTTGATTGAACAGTTTCAGATAACCGAACCGGTGGTTTGTGCCATTTCCGGCTCGGCAGGTATGGGACTGGCAGAGCGGGCGAATATTCCATTTGTACAGGAAGTATATGCCACAAAGGTTGCTATGAATCATCGCCTGCCGGAGGCAGATGTAGTAATTGAATTAGGTGGTGAAGATGCTAAGATTCTGTTTCTTCAGGGAAATCTGGAAGTTCGGATGAATGGTACCTGTGCCGGAGGTACAGGAGCATTTGCAGACCAGATGGCAAGCCTGATGCAGATTACCGTTGATGAAATGAATGAACTGGCAAAGCAACATGAGAAGATTTATTCCATTGCTTCCCGTTGTGGTGTATTTGCAAAAACGGACATACAGCCATTATTAAATCAGGGAGCAAGAAAAGAGGATATTTCGGCAAGTATCTTTTATGCCATTGTAAACCAGACAATTACCGGTCTGGCACAGGGACATCCTATCAAGGGTAATATTGTCTATCTGGGAGGTCCGTTAACCTTCATGTCAGAGTTGCGGAACAGCTTTGACAAGACCTTGAATTGTAAGGGGATTTGTCCCGAGGATTCTCTGCATTTTGTGGCCTTAGGTGCTGCATACTATGCAGAAGAGACTGTGGATTTGAATCAAGCATTAATAAAGATTGGAGAACAGGCAGATTTTGTAACGGAATCTGCCTTGCAGCCGTTGTTTCGGAATCAGGAGGAATATGAAGCATTTACTGCCCGGCATCAGGAACATCAGGTGCCTCGTAAGGAAGGCATGGAATATCATGGAGATGCCTATTTGGGAATTGATTCCGGTTCTACTACGTTGAAGGTAATCCTGACAGATGACGAAGGTTCTATCCTGTTTTCCAAATATCAATCCAATCAGGGAAAACCAATTGATGTAGTACGGGACACGTTGATTGAAATGTATGAACAATATCCGGATGTTCATATTGTTTCCGGTGCAGTGACCGGATATGGTGAAGATATGATACGAAACGCATTGGGTGTGGATGTTGGCGTAGTTGAGACGGTTGCACATTTTACAGCAGCAAAATATTTTATGCCGGATGTGGAATTCATCATTGATATTGGCGGACAGGATATGAAATGCTTCAAAATCCGCAACGGTGCCATCGATAACATTTTCTTAAATGAGGCCTGTTCCTCCGGTTGTGGTTCTTTTCTTCAAACCTTTGCAAGCTCTTTGGGATATCCCATTGATGAATTTGCAAAGCTTGGACTGTTTGGCGACAATCCGGTGGATTTGGGTTCTCGTTGTACCGTATTTATGAACTCCTCTGTAAAGCAGGCACAGAAGGAAGGCGTAACGGTAGAAAATATTTCTGCCGGACTTTCTATCAGTGTTGTTAAAAATGCTCTGTATAAGGTTATTCGGGTACATTCTGCAGAGGAATTGGGAAAGAAAATCGTTGTACAGGGAGGTACCTTCTTAAATGATGCGGTACTTCGCGCATTTGAACAGGAAATGGGTGTAGATGTAATTCGCCCGGATATTGCAGGGATGATGGGGGCTTATGGAGCTGCCTTATATGCAAAGCAGATGAAGGAGCATGAAAAACAATATTCGAAGTCAATGGGAGAACAGGAAGCTGCAGCGACCAAGGATAGCGATATTCTGAATTATGAGGAATTGAAGGAATTTACCTATTCCATTAAGAGTGTTACCTGTAACGGTTGTAATAATCACTGTCAGTTAACGGTAAATGATTTTGGAAACGGACGGCGATTCATTGGTGGAAACCGTTGTGAAAAACCGGTAACCAATCAGGCACAGGATGATTCCCTGAACCTGTATGAATATAAGTTAAAGCTGTTGGCCGGGTATGAACCGGGTAATGGCACCAGAGGAGTCATCGGTCTGCCAATGGGATTGAATATGTATGAAATGTATCCGTTTTGGCACGCCTTTTTCACCAGTCTGGGTTATCAGGTGAAAATGTCCGGTTTCTCCAATCGGAAGCTGTACCTGAAAGGACAAGGGACCATTCCTTCTGATACGGTATGTTTCCCGGCGAAGATGATGCACGGACATATCCAACAGTTAATCGAAATGGGAGTAGATGCCATTTTCTATCCTTGTATGACCTATAATTTTGATGAAAAGAAGGGTGCAAACCATTATAATTGTGCAGTCATTGCCGGTTATCCGGAGGTAATTGAAGCCAATACCATTAATTTTGGTAATATAAGGTATATCAACGATTATGTGGGACCTCATGTAAAAAAGGAATTTCCGAAGCGGATTCATCAGGTATTAGAGAAACATTTGGGTTCTTTTACTAAAGTTGAGGTAAAACAGGCCTGTGAGAAGGCATATGCAGAATATGACAGCTATATGCAAAAGATTCGGGAAGAAGCACAGCGTATCATTCAGCAGGCAAGAGAAGAAAAGAAAAAGATTATCGTACTTGCCGGACGACCATACCATGCAGATCCGGAAATCAATCATGGTATACATAAGCTGATTGCTGCTTTAGGTTTTGCAGTGATTTCAGAAGATGCGGTAGCTTCGTTGGTTCCGAAATTCAAGGTGAATCTGCTGAATCAATGGACCTATCATGCCAGACTGTTTTCGGCAGCTCAGTATGTAGCCACACAACCGGATATGTATCTGGTACATCTGGTTTCCTTTGGGTGTGGATTGGATGCAGTTACAACAGATGAAGCAAGAAGTATTCTGGAGGATGCGGGAAAGCTGTATACACAGATAAAAATAGATGAAGTTACGAATCTGGGGGCTGTAAAAATTCGGCTTCGAAGCCTGATGGCAGCTATTGAACAGACAGAGGAAGGAACGAACTTACATGAACAATAAGAATACCCACTACAAGGAACGGGTAAAATTTACATTAAAAATGAAAAAGGATTATACCATTCTGATTCCGGAAATGGCACCATTACATTTTCGCCTAATAGAACCTATCTTAAGCCGACAGGGCTTCCATATTGATTTAATGGGAGCAGAAGGGCCGGAGGTACTACAGAAAGGCTTGAAATATGTCCACAATGATATCTGTTATCCGGCATTATTAATTACAGGTCAGATGCTGACAGCTATGGAAAGTGGAAAGTACGACCCCAATAAAGTTGCAATGGTAATTACACAGTCCGGTGGTGGCTGTCGGGATTCCAATTATATTCATTTGATGCGGAAGGCTTTTGAAAAGGCCGGTTATCCCAATGTACCTTTTATTTCTGCAAATATCTGGGGTTTGGAATTGAATAGCGGAATCAATCTGACACCAAGGACATTATTAATGGCATTGGCAGGTATGATATATGGCGATATGATAATGATTGTCAGCAATCAGATACGTCCTTACGAAATAAATAAGGGAGATACAGATGCCATGATAGACCGATGGATTGAGCGGTTGACTGCTACTTTTAAGAAGGGAAGAGGCTTTATGCCGAAAGCAATTGAGAAGAATCTTCATGCAATCGGTGAGGATTTTGCTTCTATCCCAATTCAGAAGGTTCCGAAGGTAAAAGTTGCAGTGGTAGGAGAACTGTTTTTAAAATATTCTGTACCGGGAAATAATCATTTGGAAGAATTTCTGGCGGAACAGGACTGCGAAGTGTTCATGCCTAGTATGCTTGGCTTTGGTGTATATAAAACCAACGGGGCTTTGGAGGATTTACGGCTTTATGGCGGAAAGCCATTGAAAAAGCTGGTTATGAATATAGTCATGAAATTCCTGTTCAAAGTGGAAGATATGTTGATTCGTAATATTGAGGTATTTGATCAGTTTACTGCACCGGAGCGGGTAAATACATTAAAGGAACGGGCAGAAGGGGTTATCGGTATCGGAAACAGCATGGGTGAAGGCTGGTATCTGGCAGCAGAGATGTTAGAAATGGCAGACCATGGGTATGAGAATATCGTGTGTGTTCAGCCCTTTGGCTGTCTGCCGTGTCATGTATCCGTAAAGGGTATGATTAATAAGGTGCGCCGGATTGACCCAAGAGTAAATGCAGTAGATATTGAATATGATCCGGGGGCAACAAAAGTCAATCAGGAAAACCGGATTAAACTGATGCTGGCAGTTGCAAAGGAACATCTGAGTGAAAATTAGAGAAAGCATAATTTTCAGGAGCAGTTGGCTTTCGGATTGAAAAGAAGTATAAAATAAGAGTAATTTCGGATACTAAAGATAAAGGCTTTTGTAATACTTAGACAGAAGCACGGGAAAGGAGAAGCATATGGCAGTGGTACATGTAACAACGGATAATTTTGAATCAGAGGTAATAAAGGCAGAACAACCTGTATTGGTAGATTTTTTTGCAACTTGGTGTGGACCTTGCCAGATGGTAGGTCCAATTTTCGAACAATTGTCAGAGGAAGTTCCAAATGTGAAATTTGTAAAAGTAAATGTAGATGAAGAGACGGATATTGCCAGACAATACCGAGTAACTTCTATTCCAACTTTTGTGTTGATTAAGAAGGGACAGGCAGTGAAAACAGAGGTAGGTGCATTGCCAAAATCTGCTTTGTTAAAATTATTGGAACAGGCGTAAAAGAAGGAAGGAACCAAGGATATGTATGATATCATTATCGTGGGGGCCGGAACTGCCGGAATGACAGCAGCAATTTACGGTAAGCGTGCCGGTAAGAAGGTGCTGCTTCTGGAAGAAGGAATCTACGGTGGACAAATCATAAATACACCGGAGGTTGAAAACTATCCGGGAATTCAGAATATAACCGGGTTTCAATTTGCCATGAATCTGTATGAACAGGCAACCGGCTTGGGAGCAGAACTGGAGACAGGAAAAGTGATTGATATTCAGAAGCAACTGTCGGGGACGTTGTCCCAATCGTTTTTTAAGGTGCGAACAGAAGAAGCTGAATTTGAAGCTAAAACTGTTATTTTAGCAACCGGAGCAAAGAATCGAAAACTGGGTCTGGAACAGGAAGAGGCATTGATAGGGAAAGGTGTATCTTATTGTGCTACTTGTGACGGAGCATTTTATAGAAATAAGACGGTAGCGGTAGTCGGTGGTGGCAACACAGCCTTGGGTGATGCAGAATATCTATCCAACATGTGTAAACAGGTGTTTCTGATTCACCGCAGGGAGGAATTCCGGGGAGATGCCGGATTGGTAGAACAGTTAGAGAAAAAAGAGAATGTAATCCTAATCCGTAATGCAGTAGTAACGGAACTGATTGGAACTGATTATTTAGAACAGATACGCCTGGAAGATGTCAGAACTAAGGAACATAAGGAACTGGCAGTAGAAGGGTTGTTCGTAGCTGTGGGGCAGACACCGGAAAATCAGGCATTTGTGAATCTGGTACAATTAGATGAAAAGGGTTATGTAGTAGCAGGAGAAGATTGCAGAACCGAGACACCCGGTGTCTTTGTTGCAGGAGATTGCAGGACCAAGAATGTACGACAATTGACGACAGCAGCTGCAGATGGTGCGGTTGCGGCTTTAGCAGCTGTGGATTATCTGAATACAGGGAAATGAAAGGATGAATCTGTAAATAATTGACAGGTTATAATAAAATCTATATAACAGAAAGGAAAAGGTGGAGAACATGAAATTAGAAACATTACAAAAAGACATGATAGCAGCAATGAAGGCTAAGGATAAAGAACGAAAGGACAGCATTGCTTCTTTGGTTTCAGCGGTGAAGAAGGTTGGAATTGATAATGGATGCCGGGATGATATTCCGGAGGATATGGTGAATCAGGTTATCCTAAAAGAAATTAAAAGTGTGAAAGAGCAGATTGATACCTGTCCTGCTGACAGAACAGATTTGCTGGAACAGTATCAGGCAAGATATCAGGTATTCCAGGAATATGCACCGGCTATGATGTCAGAAGCAGAGGTAGAAGCATTCCTGACTGAAAAGTTCGCTGAGGTACTGGCAACCAAGAATAAGGGACAGGTAATGAAAGCAGTTATGCCGGAATTGAAAGGCAAGGCAGACGGAAAAGTAATTAATCAGGTAGTGGCAAAGTTGTGTCAATAATATATAAGCAGAATATATAGAAAATGAGGTGCCCCTCAAAAGTCTGACTTTTAGGGTTGCCTCTTTTTTTATGTGGTGAAAAGAACTTTATAATATTTTATAAATACCACTTGACACACAATACTATGTAATATATAGTATTGTGCATAAGGAGGTATAAACATGGATATTCAGTTGAAAAGAGGAATGCTGGATATATGTGTGCTGAGTGCCTTGTTGCGAGAAGACTCCTATGGATATAAGATTATTAAGGATTTACAGCCTTATGTAGAGATATCAGAATCAACCTTGTATCCGATCCTGCGGAGGCTGGAAGGTGCCGGTGCATTGAATGTATATTCAGCAGAACATAATGGTAGATTACGAAAGTATTATGCAATAACAGAAACTGGGCGAGAGCGTATTCGGGAATTCTTAGAGGAATGGAAAGGTATGCTTGCAATTTACGAATATATCAAAGGGGAGATGAATGAAAATGAATAAAGCGGAATTCTTAGAGGAATTAAAACGGCGCATTCAGGAATATCCCGTGGAGGAAACAGAAAAATCCATGGAATATTATGCAGAAATGATAGATGACCGTATGGAAGACGGTATGAGTGAATCGGAGGCAGTGGCTTCCCTTGGTGCGGTTGAACAGATTGCAGAACAAATTAAATGTGAACTGCCAATTACAACCTTGGTAAAGCAGAAAACCAGGGAAAAGACCAAAGGAAAACGGATGCCTGCATGGGCAATTGTATTGTTGGTGATTGGTTTTCCGTTATGGGGCAGTATACTAATCTTTATTTTCGGAATGGTACTTATGTTTTATGCTTTAATCTGGTGCTTTGATATTGTATTATGGAGTATTGTATTGTCCTTTGGTGCAACTGCATTAGCAGGAATCGTAGGCTTTTTTGTATGCTTGTGCAAAGGAGCAATCGGCTCTGCACTTTTCTATCTGGGAGCAACATTATTTACAGGTGGAATCGGAGTCTTTATATTTCTTGGAACCTTCTTGACTACAAAAGGAATCTGTCATGGTACGAAATGGTGCTTTTTGCAGATTAAGAAGGGTTTAATTGGAAAGGAGGAAGCATAGTATGAAGCGATTTGGAAAAGCAATGATTGTGGCAGGTTGCATGGTGGTAAGTGGTATCATTTTTGGCAGCATTGGAAATGTAATTAGCTATGCGAATGAAGAGAGAACAAAGAATGACCCGGTTTATGAAGAAAAGTATTATTCCATTGCCGCCGATGAAATCGATAAGATTGATTTAGATATGTATTCAGATGATATTAAGATAGAACCAGGCGATAGTGATGAGATAGAAATTACCTACTGGGATGAAGTGGAAGAACCTAAAATTCAAATCTCAGAACGAAACGAAACACTTTCCATTCATAAAAAAACATCAGCAACGTTCCATCTGTTCTATATTCCGACGATTCAGGAGTTGTTTGATGAGGTAAATGAAGAAAACACCCATGAAATGGTAATTACCATACCACAAAGCTATGTGGGAGAATATGATTTGGATATTTCTTCCGGTAGTATCAATATGTCCGATTTAACAGTAGAAGGAGAATTGACATTATATGGTTCATCCGGAAGCATTACCATTGAAAATCTTACTTGTATGAAGAACATAAGAGCAGATATAACCTCCGGATTATTGAAGTTTCAGGATGTTGAGACCCAAGGAGATTATAAGTCCTATCTGACCAGTGGCAATACACAGTTGGAGGATATGACGATTGCTGGGAATTTTGAAGTGAATTTCACATCAGGCAGTGTAAATGTAACGAATGTAGATGTAGAGGGTGCTGCTACTTTTGAAAATGCATCCGGTGGCGTATCCTGTGATGAATTTAGTGCTAAAGAGATATATTTAAATTCTACCTCCGGAGATTATGATTTAACAAACGTAACTGTGGAAGAAGGTATTTATGTAGATGCTACTTCCGGTGATTTTACAATCTCTCTTTCGGATAAAATGGAGAATTACAGTATCGATACGGATTTGACTTCCGGCAGTTGTAATCTGCCTCAATCCTATGTAAACGGAGAAAAACGGATTTGGGTGTCCTTAACATCCGGTAGTGCGAAATTCTCATTTGAAGGAGATGCAGATATAAAGTAAGGAAGCAAAGATACGTTAGGAGCAGGATTAGAAATGGAGAAAGAAACGAGTAAGATAAAACGATATCATCTGTTGGATGGTCTTCGGGGACTGACCTTAATCAGTATGATTCTGTATCATGGAACCTGGGATTTGGTATATTTGTATGGATTTAACTGGGAGTGGTATCAGGGAATTTATGCACATATCTGGCAGCAGAGTATCTGTTGGACCTTCATTTTGCTTTCCGGTTTTTGTTGGAGCATGGGCAGGCATCACTTAAAACGAGGATTGATGGTATTTGGCGGGGGAGCTATTATAACTCTGGTTACCTTGATTGCCATGCCGGAGAACCGGGTAGTGTTTGGTGTGCTTACATTGCTGGGAACTTGTATGTTACTTATGATTCCTATACATAAATGGTTAGAAAAGTGGAATCCGTGGTTGGGTCTGGCTGGCAGCAGTTTCCTTTTTGTTCTGACAGGAAATGTAAATATAGGATATCTGGGATTTGAGAGCTGGAAACTTATAAAGCTTCCTGAATTTTTATATCATGATTTATTTACTACCTTCCTTGGGTTCCGGCAGCCGGAATTCTTTTCTACGGATTATTTTTCTCTGATTCCCTGGTTGTTTTTATTCCTGGCTGGATATTTTCTTTACCGGGGACTTAAGAAGATGGGTATGTTAGACAGAAATGAAACAATGCAAAAAATATTAGGCTGGAAGGTGCCGGTATTAAGCTTTATCGGACGGCATTCATTAATAATCTATATGGCACATCAGGTAGTGTTATATGTGATTTTGCAAACAATATTTCAACAGTGGTAATAAAAACTGGGGTATTAAGAATGAATCTTAATATCCCAGAAAATTTTTAAAGTATCAAAAAACATAGAAATAATATCATTTATCCGGATGCGGACGGTTCCGTTTTTTAAGCCCCGCTTATATTCCAGACATACCGGCATTTCTAAAAAATATTATTAAATGCAACTTTCCCCCTTCCTCACGGTG
>CAMEWU010000077.1 GCA_945946715.1 uncultured Clostridium sp.
CCGGAGAATCTCTTCCGGATATTGAAAAGTGTAAGGCTTTGGCAGATGCGTTTGAAGTGTCACTGGATGAACTGGTAAATTATGAGAGTAAAGATTTTTCAGAGCTTGGTGTTCCCCCAAAGGGAAAGCATATGTTTGGAGTTGTCAAGGTGGGAGATAAAGGGCAGGTTGTAATTCCGGCTAAGGCACGAAAGGTGTTTGATATTAATCCTGGTGATAATCTGATTGTTTTAGGTGATGAAGGACAGGGAATCGCCATAATTAAGGAGAAAGGATTGCTTGATCTTTTAAATATGGCAAGGCGAAATAAGTAAATGATGTGAGACAGCAGAAGAATTTAAAAAGGAGACAAGAAAACAAATGAAAAAATATCTGAATCTATCACTAATCTATGCAATTGCAGCTATGGCAGGCGGTGTGTTTTATCGGGAGTTTACGAAATTTAACGGATTTTCCGGAACAACTGTATTGGGAAAGGTACATACTCATTTTTTCTTACTGGGAATGATGGTGTTCCTTCTGGTTGCATTATTTCAGACAAATTTGGATATTGAAAAACAGAAAATGTTTCGTGTGTTTCAAGTGGTATATAATATCGGTGTACCGTTAACTGCTGTTATGATGTTGGTACGGGGAGTTACACAGGTTCTGGGTATGGAGCTTTCTAAGGGGTTCGATGCATCCATCTCAGGTATTGCAGGAATTGGTCATATTTTAACAGGATTGGGAATCATTTTATTGTTGCTGTCATTAAAAAAGAGCGCAAAATCCTGAAATATGTTTATACTGGCGTTTTTGACATTCATTTGGTATAATAATAGTAGTTTTTGACGAATTTTGATATTTGATTTGTAGAGGGGAATGTCATGTATAACAAAAGAGTAAATGTACTGGTAATTGATGATGATTTGGCAACGCTGGAAACCATAAAACTTTACTTATCGGGGAATGCTATCGTGACCGCTGTTTCAAATGGCAGACAGGCTTTACAGCAGGTAATTCAGCAGCAATTTGATGTGATTTTACTGGATATCGAAATGCCTGTAATGAATGGGTTTAAAACATTAGAGCAGCTTCGTAATCTGGAGGGATGTATTAATATTCCGGTTATCATGCTCACCGGAAAAAGTGATAAGTATTCGGTGATGAATTCCATTGCTATGGGAATCGATGGTTATTTGCTAAAACCGGTCAATAAAGATGCACTGATTGAAAAAATTACTGAGGTCTGTGAAAAGAGACAACAGCATCAGGATAAAAAAGTTATATTAGCAATTGATGATGATATGTCTTATTTGAAGCAGTTAAATAGTTTTCTTCAAGAGGAATATCATGTGGTTATGATAAATTCTACAAAACTGGCTCTGGATTATCTGATAAGTCATATTCCGGATCTTATTTTATTGGATTATCAGATGCCACTTTTTAATGGTGTTGCCATGCTGAGCATGATTCGGCAGAACGAGAACTGCAAGAGTACACCTGTCATTGTTTTGTCTGGCTTTCTGGAACAGAAAGCTCTTTTGGAGTTTTATCAATATTCGCCTGCAGCATATTTGGTAAAACCAGTCAGTAAAGATATGCTTCTGGAAAAAATTGAACAGGCATTGCTTCCGAATACGGAGAAAGGCGAGAACGTATGAATCTGATTTTTCCGTATACCTTATTTACATGTTTTATATCAGCACTGTACATGTCTGTCAAGCAATATAAAAGGGAAGGATTAAAATACCCGGAGATTCGTCTTTTTTCGTTGCTGTGTTTTGCCAGCTCAATTTGGAGTCTGGGATTCTGGGGGGTAAATATCCAGACAGAACCAGATTATGCATACATTTTTCGTGCCATAGGAATGGTTGGTGTTTTTTCTTATCTGATTTTGACACAGTTGCTTGTCTGTTATTTATCTGAAACATTAAAAGCATATGTATATCCTATTAGCGTGGTGGCTATTCTGGGATTCGTAATTTGTTATTTTATTGTTCAAAAGGACCAGGTTACATATCAATTAAGTGAAATAGGCATGACATATGAATTTAATCCCGGATTTTGGAATAATGCATATATGATATATTCTGTCGCAATTTCTATTAATATGTTCGGAAGTATTATGTATATGATGCTTCATACACATCGTAAGCGGGTACGTGTATTGGCACGTAAACTATTGCTGGCAGAGTTCATTGTTGTATTGGGGATGGTATTTGACACGATCTATCCATTGCTGGGAAAACCGGCTATTCCCGGTAGTACTATTGGACAATTTATTGGCTTGCTCGTAGTGTATGAATCGATTTGTTTTATGAGCCGTTCCCGGATTACGATAGACAATATGTCCACATATGTATATTCATCACTTACCACACCGGTTCTGGTCTATGATTATAATCATAGACTTCAGATTGCAAATGATGTGGCTTATGGTTTTATTGGTCTGCGTGAGACGGAAATTGGAATGCTGGGTATTGATACACTTTTTTCCGTTCAGGATGAAGATGTGTTTGAGTTCAATGGTAAACGCAAAGATATAGATGTACTGTGCTACTATAATCAGACAAATTGTAATCTTTCTATCAGTAAGATTCACGATGATTATTTTGATGTAATTGGATATATTATCACAGTAACAGATCTTTCCGAACGTATTGAATATATAACCAAATTGGAACAGGCGATCAAGGAAGCGAAAAGTGCAAATCAGGCAAAGACTACCTTCCTTGCAAATATGTCCCATGAGATTCGTACTCCTATGAATGCGATTATCGGATTTACAGAGCTGGCGTTGAAAAAGGATATCAGCCAGGAGGTTCGGGAGTATATAGAAGGTATCCACCTGGCATCCCGTAATCTTTTAGCTATTATTAATGACATACTGGATATAACTAAAATCGAATCCGGTAAAATGGAAATTATTCCGGACAATTATTATATGGCAGACCTTTTGGATGATGTTTCCTTAATTATTTCTCAACAGGCGATGAAGAAGGGCCTGGAATTCGTCATGAAAACAGATGATCAGATTCCTACGAAGTTATTTGGCGATAAGGTGCGGTTACGAGGAGTGTTGATTAATATTCTGAATAATGCAGTGAAATATACCAAGGAAGGAACTGTTACCTTCGAAACAAAAATTCTGTCAAAAACATCAAGCAGAGTATATCTTGCTTTTATTGTAAGTGATACCGGAATGGGCATCCGTCCGGAAGACCAGAAAAACTTATTTAAGAGCTTCGAACGCTTTGACCAGCAGATTCATTCCGGAATAGAAGGTTCTGGTTTAGGCCTTTCTATTTCTAAGGCATATATAAACTTGATGGGTGGTGAAATTACGGTTGAAAGTGAATATGGAAAAGGTTCCGTATTTACTATCCGAGTTGGACAGAAGGTAATTGATAATACTCCGTTACAGCATCAGTTTACGATTGACAGAGTAAAACAGATTGATTCCAACTCCAGCCAGCTTACCATTCATGATATACGTGTATTGTTGGTAGATGATAACCATGTCAATTTAATGGTAGCCAAAGGACTGTTGAATTCTTATGGTCTTGCTGTTGATACGGCATCCAGTGGTGCGGATGCTATTGAATTGTGTCGCAATACACATTATCCTATTATATTTATGGATCAGATGATGCCGGAAATAGATGGTATCGAAGCAATGCGGCGGATTCGGGAAATGGATTCCTATTATGCCATGAATGGAGAAGGAAAAATAATTGTACTAACTGCAGATGCTATTCGTGGTGCCAGAGAAAGTCTGCTTGCAAAGGGATTTGATGAATATCTGGGAAAACCAATGAATCTAAAACAACTGGAGCGATTGCTAATTCAATTTCTTCCACCGGAGAAGGTTCAGATTACTTCATGTTCGAAAGAGGAAGAAGAAGAACAGAATGAGAGCGATAAGGCAAACATTTCTTTGGATTTGAATTATCTGCAAAAAACCATGCCTGAAATTGATGTGTCTTTTGGATTAGAAAATTGCGGTGGCAGCATTTCTGATTACTTGAATGTGTTAAAAATAAATTATACATATGGAAACAAGAATTTAAATGAGCTTGAAACCTATTTGAAGGAAAAAGATTATCAGAATTATACAATTAAAGTTCATGCCATAAAGAGTACGACAAAGGGAATTGGAGCATTAGCGGTTTCAGATATGGCATTAAAGCAGGAAGAAGCAGGTCGTGCCGGTGAATATGATTATATTTGTACCCATTTTGATGAACTTCGACGGAAATATGAAGCACAGCTTCAAGAAATCGGAGAAGTACTCCGTCACTATCATATGCTGGAAGAAGCGGTTCCGGATGCAGATAAAGAAATCCTTGACCGGGAAATGGTGGTAAATATCTTGACTAATATACGGAATCAAGTGAATGAATTTGCATTTGACCAGGTGTTTAAAATATTAGAAGATGTGAAAAAATATCCACTTTCCGAAGAGGATAGGGAATTGTTTCATAAAATAGAATCTTTCATGGATGAATTGGCAGTTGATGATATTCGGCAGTTAATTGAAGATACCTTGCAGGAAGGTGATTAACAGGTGCGTTTTTGACCATAGAAGAGCAAAGCTACGGTTCCGGGACCTGTGTGACTTCCTATGGTAACTCCGATAGGAAAGATTTCAACTCTGCCATTTAGATTCTTAAAACGACGTTCTACAAGGCTCGCAACGGCTCTGGCATCTTCCATACATACAGAATGACACAGGTAACACTTTCCGGAATAATCAAGCCCATCCTGAGCGTATTGTTCCATTTGTTCCACAATTCTCTGTATGACTTTCTTCTTTGTATAAACTCGTTCTTTAAGTACTAGTTCACCATTGCTATTTATATTCAGGAGAGGACAGATTTCCATAACAGAGCCGACAAAACCGGCTGTTTTGGAGATTCTTCCACCTTTGATATAGAAGCTTAAGTCTGTGGAAAAAAACCACTGGTGAAGGTTCAGTTTATGTTCTTCTGCCCATTGGTACAATTCATCAATACTCATACCGGAATCCCGTAAGTCTGCCATAGTATCCATAAGAAGACCATATCCGCTGGAGGCACCAAGAGAATCTACCACATATATTTTTCGGTCAGGATAACGCTTCAAAAGCTGATCTCTTGCTACACATGCAAAATGGTATGACTTGGAGAGTCCTGATGAAAGAGTGACATGTAGAATATCATTTCCGGCCTCCAGATACTTTTCAAAGAAAGATTCATATTCATCGACATGTATTGGAGCCGTTGTGACAGATTCCCCTCCAATCATTCTTCTGAAGAGTTCTTCCGGATATACAGATTCTCCCAAATCGTCCAGGTATTCATGACCGCCCAGCTCAAAATGAAAGCATAAGTATGGAATATTTCTTTTCATAAATCGTTTTATTGATAAATCAGCTGCAGAACAACAGCTTAAAATATAGTCTGCCATATCCATGTCCTTTCATTCGTCAAAGAGTATCCTATAGTATATGATATAAGTGTATCACCGTTACTTTATAAATACAATCATGGGTTTTGTTATATCAAAAAAACAGATATGAAATCTATGAATTGTAAGAAATCTGCTATTTAAAATCTCCCCAAGATACTGTATAATATGTCACCAACCGAAGGTTATTAGGAAAGTGTTTAATTTGGGAGTGAAATATGAAGGCATTGATTCATAAAAAATGGTTTTATCCGGTTATTCTGGTGCTTTTGTTTGCAGTACTAATCCTTTTCGTGGCACCGGAAGATGGTGTTTATGGTTCTACAACAGACTGGTTTAGCCAGCATGTGGCTTTAGCAGAAACCATTCGAAATGCCTGCTTAGAACAGAATACATTTCTTCCCTTTTTTCTTCCGTTAGGAGGAGGAAGTAATGGATTTCAGTTTGCATACTACGGATATTTACGACCGGATATTATCCTTGGGGTACTGCTTCCGCATATTCCAATGATTTGGATTCTAATTCTCTATATGTTGACAGGATATCTGACAGCAGTTCTATTATGTTACCAATGGCTGAAAGAAGAATTGGAAAGTGAGTCTTTTGCTTTTTTAGGCAGTGTGTTGTTCCTGACTGCAAATTGTTTCTTTCAAACCCACCGTCAGGTGATGTTTGTGAACTTTATGCCGTTTCTGATGCTGGCACTTTTATTAATTAAGCGTAAAAAGCATATATGGGTGGGAGCACTTCTTACTATCATGTTGCTTCATAGCTTTTTCTATATTATGCCTATTCTGGTGGTTCTGGGATGGTATTGGTATCAACAGGAGGGGCGGCATTTTATAAAACCATATCTGGTACAAGTAATGGCAGGTGTAGGGATGGCAGCAGTACTATTGATTCCCACAGCTTTGGTGATTTTAGAACATCGCCGGGCATCTGCGGATGCTATGAATCTGGAAAATGGTATTTGGGAACCCCATATGGAATTCTTTCTGTATAGTTCCTATGGAATAGGTCTTACTGTAATCTGCATGTATATTATGCTTCTGGGTGTTGGGGATAAGAAATACCGAAGAACCAGTCTGCTGTTGATTCTGGTTACGGTTTTGGGATGGTCTGCATATCTGTTAAATGGAACACTGTATGCCAGAGGAAAGATTCTGGTGCCGTTTCTGCCATTGATACTTCTTCACTGCGTCCGGATTCTTCAGGATTATTTTCATCAGGCAAAACGGTGGCGGCGATGGCCATTTCTCGTAATTGCAGTAATCGTGCTGGTGGCTATTGTTTTATTTGATTATCGGGTGAACCGTGGAATGCTGCTAGATGTACTGGTTGTGTTAGTGTGGTGTCTGAGTCTTCGAAAGTGGAAAAACTGGAAGCTTGGTTATGCACTACTGCTGATTATGCCTTGTGTACTATATGTACAGGCAGGAAGAACGGAAGATTTTGTATCAAAAGCAAAGGTGAAGGAAATGAATGTATGGCAGCATCAGACGGCAGTTTCCAAGTCAGATACAAACCTGTACCGGTCTGAAACCTTGTATGAACCCTTAAATACCTGTAACCGGGTAAACGAGTATATCAATCAGCGGAGTACCATGTATTCTTCCGTAACCAACCAGGCCTATTCTACGGTGTATTATGATATTTTGCAGACTCCCATTCGAATCAATAATCGCGTGGCAATTTTGACAGAAAATAATCCCTTTTTGCTTACATTTATGGGTGTCCGGTATGTGGAAGCAGAAAAAAATCATTTGCCATACGGATATGAAGAAATTGCAGTACAAGGAGACCGGGTGCTGGGGGAAAATACCCAAGTCCTTCCTATGGCATATGTGACATGGAACACCATGAGTGAGTCTGATTTCTGGCAGTTAGGTGAGATGGAACGTTTGGAAGCCATGATGGAGACCACTGTAGTAAGGGAAGCAGCCCGGTCCGATACTGAGGAGCCGGTACATGGAGCAATTATAGAGGATGAAGTGAAGGTTCGGGATATTGTGATGCCGGAAGAAATCAGAGTAATTCCTCAGGAAAATCATTCCTATATGCTTCGGGTAGATTCTCAGCAGACTCTGAGGTTAGAGTTGGAAGAACCTAGAAAAGATGAGATATTAATGTTTCAATTTGATGTTGTCAATCGGGGACAAAAGGCAGTAGTCATTGATATTAATGGAATCCGGAATAAGTTATCCGGCAACAGTGCACCTTATCCCAATGAGAACCGGGTATTTCAATATCAGTTGGTGGGTACAGGGGAAAATGGTTTAGAGACATTAGAAATTACCTTGTCCAAAGGGCAGTATGAGTTGCGGAATATTCGTTGGTATTCCTGCCCGACTTCACTACTGGAAGCAAAAGAGTATCAGCCGGTGATACCACAGGGTATTCATGAAAATGAAATATTAAATTGCAGGGTATCCATGCCGGAATCCGGTTATTTAGTTACCTCAATTCCACTTCAACGAGGGATGAAGCTGTGGGTAGACGGAAAAGAAGCCTCACCGGAACAGGTAAATGTAGCATTTGCCGGAGCAAAACTGGAAGCCGGTAATCATCAAATTCGGATGACATTCGTGCCACCCGGATATTATGCAGGACTTGTGGTGAGCATTCTTTCTGTGCTTGGGTATGGGATGCTGGTTTTGTATCCGAATTGGAAGAAAAACCATAATAAAAAAATATAGCGTTCATGTCCGGATTCGATTATAATAGGAATATCATGACAGAAACAAGGTGAATTAGGATATGAACAAGAAGGCATTAATAGCAATGAGTGGTGGTGTGGATTCTTCCGTAGCAGCTCTTTTGATGAAGGAGCAAGGCTATGATTGTATCGGTGTTACCATGAAGCTGTATGATAATGATGATATAGGGATTTCGCGTGAGAAGACTTGTTGCTCTCTGGATGATATAGAGGATGCACGGAGTGTTGCTTTTCGAATCGGAATCCCTTATTATGTTGTGAATTTTAAAGATGATTTTAAGGAAAAGGTTGTAGATACATTTGTAAATTCCTATTTGCGGGGATGGACACCGAATCCCTGCATTGAGTGTAACCGGCATTTGAAATTTGAACATTTATATCAAAAGGCAAGAGAACTGGAATGTGATGTGATTGTCACAGGGCATTATGTTCAGGTGGTACAGGAGAAAGAGGAATGGGAATTGAAAAAAGCAGTAGACCCATCCAAAGACCAGAGTTATGTGCTATATTCCCTGACTCAGGAGCAGCTGTCCCATACGGTATTTCCGCTGGGAGGGTTTACAAAAGAACAGGTGCGGAAGATTGCAGAAGAACATGGATTCATTAATTCCGGGAAAAAGGACAGTCAGGATATCTGTTTTATTCCAGATGGAAACTATAAACGGTTTATGAAAGAGCAGTATCATATTGAAATTGGCACCGGAGAGTTTGTGGATAAGAAGGGAAACGTATTAGGAACTCACCAGGGCTATTACGGATATACCATAGGTCAGCGAAAAGGGCTGGGGATTGCCGCGGAACATCCATATTATGTGGTAGATATTCAGCCGGAGCAGAATCGGGTGGTCTTGGGAACAAATGAAGATTTGTTCCGTCGGACACTAATTGCAGAGGATTTTAACTGGATTACCAGTCGGGATGTAGAATCAGAGGTGATTCAGGCAAAGGTGCGGTATCGGCAGCAGGCACAGGATGCCCGGGTGAAAAAGCTGGCAGATGGAAAAGTAGAGATTACATTTGAGGAACCGCAACGGGCGATTACCAAAGGTCAGGCAGTCGTGTTATACCAGGGCGATACAGTCTTGGGAGGTGGCACGATTACGGAAATTATGGACTAGGTGCTATTTGCGGAATAAGGGATATTGTGGTATGATAAGAAACAGAGAAAGGCTTACAGAAATAGTTGAAAAATTACTTGCATGGTATCCTTCCCATGCCAGAGATTTGCCTTGGCGCAAGGATAAGAACCCTTATCATGTGTGGCTGTCAGAAATCATGCTGCAGCAGACAAGAGTGGAAGCGGTAAAGGATTATTATAAGCGGTTTTTGCAGGAACTGCCTACTATTCAGGATTTGGCACAGGTAGAAGAAGACCGGCTGCTAAAGCTTTGGGAAGGTCTTGGATATTATAATCGGGCAAGGAATTTGAAAAAGGCGGCAATGACCGTTGTTAATGATTTGGACGGGCATTTTCCGAATACCTATGAGGGCATCTTGGCACTGGCAGGAATCGGGGAATATACTGCGGGCGCCATTGGTTCTATTTGTTTTGATTTGCAGACTCCGGCAGTGGATGGTAATGTACTGCGGGTATACACAAGACTTATGGAGGATGCTTCCAATAT